>CAKUMG010000133.1 GCA_934667465.1 uncultured Actinoplanes sp.
GCACTGGCCCTGGCGGCGGGCGCGGTGGTGCTGCGGCCCCGGGCGGTCTACGGCCCCGGCGACCCGCACCTGCTGCCCCGGCTCGCGCGCGTGGTCCGGGCGGGGCGCGCCTGGCTGCCGGGCCCGGACGTGCCGATGAGCCTGACGGCGGTGGAGAACCTCGCGGCGGCGTGCCTGGCCGCCCTGCGCTGGCCGGCGGGGGTGTACAACGTCGCCGACGACGCGGTGTACCGGCGCGATCGGGTCGTGGGCGGCGCGTTGGGCGTACCCGTCAAGCATGTGAAAGCGGGACCCGTGCGCGTGCTGGCGGCGGTCTCCCCCGGGCTGAGCCGCTATGCCGTCGATCAGCTCACCGACGGGATGGTGCTCGACATCGGGCGCGCGCTCGCCACCGGGTGGCGGCCGCGGCGTACCTTCGAGGACTTTGTCGGCTCCTACTTCGTGCGGAGCACGCCGGAGCGGTAGAGGGTGCCCGCGTACGTGCCGTCGCCGGCCTTGCGCTCGACCACCGCGTCCAGCGAGAACACGTAGTTCGTGGCGCGGTCGAGGCCCTTGATCGTGGCGCTCATCGGGCCGCAGGCGGTCTTCGGCGTGACCTCGACCCAGCCGACGTCGCGCTGCTTGCCGGTCCTGAGGTCCTGGCTGATCGCCGTGAGGCGGTACTGGACGAGGTTGTAGCCGCCGACGTTGTACCAGCTGGCGGTGGCGCTCGTGGTGCCCGGCACGACGTCGAGCGAGGTGATCCGGGAGAAGTGCACGGTCTGCGGCGCGCAGGTGGGGCTCGGCGTGGGCCGCACCACCGGGACGATCGGCAGGAAGCCGGTCGCGGGGGTGCTCGGCGACGGCCGGGCCGCGCCGGGGCTCGGTGCGGGCGAGGGCGTGGCGCTGCCGCGCTCGACGACCAGCCACGGCTGACCGGCGTTGGTGCCGTCCGCCGTGCCCGCCGCCGTGCCCGCGGTCGACGAGCTGCCGAGCACGCCGCAGCCGGCGAGCAGCAGCGGTGCGAACAACAGCAGAAAGCGCGCGCGCTGCCTCATCCAGCCTCCCCGGTACGACGGTTCCCGATGGTTACCGGGTTCCGATCGTCCGGGGAGGGCCCGACATTAGGCGGGTGCGTAGCGCCGATGGGTGCGGTTGGCGAGTTCCTTGGTTGCGGCCGAGTTGGCCCAGGTGCCGAAGACCACCGCCGCGCCGGGGATGATCTTCGCGACCGTACGCTTCACCGCGCGCACGCCGGCCATCTGCGCGAGCCGGACGCCGAGCTTGACCATCACCCCGGTCAGCGGCCCGCTGCGCGAGCCCTCGAAGATCCGGCTGGCCCGCTCGCGGCCGGCCGCGACGCCCAGCGCGAGCCGGGCCGTCTCGGCGACCTTGTGCACGCGCTGCAGCACCAGCAGGTCGGTGGCGCGCTCGGGGTCGGTGGGGTCGAGCCCGTACGCGGCGGCCACGTGCAGCACCATCCGCGCCTGGGTCCAGGCCAGCACCCCGACGTCGACCACGGCACCGGGCAGGCCGGTGGCGCCGGAGACGGCGCCGGAGAGCCGGGCGTGGTTGGTGAACCGGCGGATCGCCTGCTGGGCCAGCGCCTCCTGGCCGATCCCGGGGTTCTCGGCCCGGGCCCGCTCGGCCCAGTTCCGCGCCTGCGGGCCGAGCCGCCGGACGGCCTCCAGCGCGAGGTGCTCGGGGGCGTACTGCGGGTCCGCCTTCATCCGGGCCCAGAGGGAGCCGGGAGGGGTGGCGGCGTCGTCGGTCGCGGTGTCGTCGGTCGCGGCATCGCCGGGGGCAGCATCGCCGGGGGCAGCATCGCCGGGCGCGGCATCGCCGGGCGCGGCATCGCCGGGCGCGGAGGAGGACGGGGGCACGGAGTTTTCGCTCACCAGATCGCTCCAAGGGGAAGTGGGGGATCTTGGTACCCATTGTGCAATGCAGATGCACGTGCACCCCGGTACCGGAGGCAAATGTGCAGGGAGTCGTGATCAAAGCCTGCGCTCCCGGACGCCCGGATACCCACTCCGTTCCCCGGATAACGCCTCAGTGCACCCGTTCCGCAACCGATAGTGGAGAAAGGGGACGCCCGATCCCCGGTCGTCACGCCCGGAGGTCACCGGCCCATGCCTTCCGCCACCCCCGCCGCCACTCTTACCCGGCACCGGAACCCGGTCCGCCGGGTGATCGAGGACCGGACCCTGAACACCAAGATCATGATCATCGTGGCGGCGCTGGCGGTGGTCGCGGCGACGGTGGGCCTCGTGGCGGTGGCGCGGATGGCGGCCCTGAACGCCTCGGTCGAGCGGCTCTACAGCGACAGTTTCGTCTCCGCGCAGCAGCTCAACGAGATCACCGCGGACATCGGGACGCTGCACGCGCTGGTGCTCGCGTACGGGCAGACGCCGCGGCCCGGCGGCCTGGCACAGATCCGGGCCACGGACGAGGAGGTGACCCGGGACAACGAGGCGTACCGGGCCACCACCGTCGACCCCACGAAGATGGACCAGACCATGGCCCTGTGGGACCAGTACCGGACCGCCCGGGACGCCTACCTGACCGTCGCCGCGGGCGGCGCCGCGGCGGCCGTCGTCACCGCCCGCGACTCCCAGCTGATGCCCGCCATGACCCGCGTGCAGTACAACCTCACCCAGCTCGCCGAGGAGGAGACCACCCTGGCGCAGGCGGGCCTCGCGGAGGCGCAGTCGACCTACCGCACGGCGCGCACCACGGTGATCGTCGTGCTGGTGGCCGGGCTGGTCGTCGCCACGGCGCTCGGCCTGGTCATCGCCCGGGGCGTGGTCCGGCGGGTCCGCAACGTGTCGCAGGTCATCGACGCCATCGCCGACGGCGACCTGACCCGCACCTCCGGCCCGCAGCCGCGCGACAAGATCGGGCGGATGACCGGCCAGCTCGACCGGGCCACCGCCACCCTCCGCGACACCGTCGGCCGGATCTCCGGCAGCAGCGCCACCCTGGCCTCCTCGGCGCAGGAGATGTCCGCGGTCAGCAACCGGATCGCCGCCGACGCCGAGCAGACCAGCTCCCGCGCCGGCCAGGTCTCCACCGCCGCCGAGACGGTCAGCACGAACGTCGACACCGTCGCCGCGGCCAGCGAGCAGATGACCGCCTCGATCCGCGAGATCGCCACCAGCGCCGCCGACGCCGCCGGCGTGGCCCGCGGCGCGGTCGAGGTGGCACAGTCCGCCAACACCACCGTCGCCAAACTCGGTGTCTCCTCGGCCGAGGTGGGCAACATCGTCAAGGTCATCACCACGATCGCCGAGCAGACGAACCTGCTGGCCCTCAACGCCACCATCGAGGCGGCCCGCGCGGGCGAGGCGGGCAAGGGCTTCGCCGTCGTCGCCAGCGAGGTCAAGGACCTGGCCCAGGAGACCGCCAAGGCCACCGAGGAGATCTCGAGCCGCATCCAGGCGATCCAGGCGGACACGTCGGCCGCGGTCGGCGCCATCGCCGAGATCGCCGAGGTCATCGAGCGCATCAACGCCTACTCGGACACCATCGCCTCCGCCGTGGAGGAACAAACCGCCACCACCAGCGAAATCGGCCGCAGCGTCAGCGAAGCCGCCGGCGGCTCGATCGAAATCGCCCGCACCATCACCGGCGTCGCCGAAGCAGCCCAGAGCACCCACCTGGGCGTAGACGAATCCCGCCGCACAGCCGACGACCTGACCCGCCTCTCCACCGAACTCCAAACCCTCGTCGGCCAGTTCCGCGTCTGACTCCACCCACCCCGCGCGCCGACCACCCCCGAAGAAAGCCGGCCCGCCCCGAAGGACGAGCCGGCCCACCCGAACCGTGGCGGCGGCCCGGACAACTCATCCGGCCCGGATCACGCGGCCTCGGCGCCCCACATAGCCGTGAACGCCGCCGCCTCCCCCGCGAGCCACCGCTCCACGTCGCCGGCCCGGGTCCCCGGGTCAGGACGGTGCGAGATGCCGCGGCGCAGGTCGACCAGGACCGGCTCGGCGTTGGGGAGGATCTGGTCCATGTGGCGCGACATGAGGTGCAGCGTCGCGGTCACCGACTCCTTCGTCGGGGGGAGCTCGTCGAAGTGCAGCCGCACGGCCTCGCGGTGGCCGTCGTCGAAGAGCAGGCCGAAGTGGGGGTTGATCTTCACGGCGAGCGGCCCCACGGCGGTCAGGGCCTCACGGGTCTGGGCGAGCCCGACCAGCTGCGGGTCGCCGAGCGAGCGCAGATAGGTCAGGGCACCCGCGCTCACCGACTCGTAGAGCGGCTTCCACCGCGGCTTGACCAGCTCGGTCACGCCCTCGAGATAGCTGCCGCCGGTGCGGAAGGCGATATCGGCCTTGAGCGCCTTGACCAGCTGGCTGTGCGGGTTGAAGCCGCTGCGGCGCTCGCGCTGCCGGCGGAGGCCGCCGACGAACGTCGCCTTCGCCGGGCCGGTGCGGGCGACGTAGCGGGTGAAGGAGAGCATCGTCGCGTAGGGCGGAATCGTCGGCGCCGGGACTGACATGGCCGATGCGGACATTACGGGCATTGTCACGGTGATCTCCCCGCAGCTCAGAGGCTGTTTTCGTACACACATACTAATCGACGGGTACGACATTTCCCAACTGAGATGTGACGGTCCCGGTGCGCTGTGTGATCGCCGCTGGCCCGCTGTCCGGGCCCGTTCCCGCCCCGGCCCCGGCGGGCCGGGACAGCGCCGAGGAGCCCGATCGGACCACCGAACCGGGGCAGGGCGACGGCCGAGGACCGAGGCAGCGGTGGGGCATGGCGCCGGGCGGCACAGGCAAGGAGGCGGGCGCGGTACGGACGCGAGGCGCGGGCGGAGCGCGTACGGGAGAACGATCTTCTGCTTGGAATGAATCCGGGTGCGGGGTTGTTGCAGTCACGAGGTCCGCCGGTCGGCGGGCATCGTCTTGAGGAGGTCCGCAGCGTGCTCGACCCACACGGGCTCTACGAGTTGGCCGACGACCTGCCCGATCTGGACGGCGTGGTGCTCGTCCAGGCGCTCACGGGGTTCGTCGACGCGGGGAGCGCGATCCAGCTCTCCCGGGAACACCTGCTGGAGAAGTTCGAGAACGAGGTGCTGGCCACCTTCGACCTCGACCAGCTGCTCGACTACCGGTCGCGCCGCCCACCGATGATCTTCGTCGAGGACCACTGGGAGAGCTACGAGCGCCCGGTCCTCGCCCTGTACCTGGTCAAGGATCTGACCGGCACCCCCTTCCTGCTGCTCGCCGGCCCCGAGCCGGACCTGCAGTGGGAGCGCTTCATCGCGGCGGTGCGCGGCCTGATCGACCGGTTCGGCGTCTCCGTCACCGTCGGCCTCAACGCGATCCCGATGGCCGTGCCGCACACCCGGCCGGTGAGCGTCACCCCGCACGCCACCGAGAAGCGGCTGCTCGGCGAGCACGAGGCCTGGCTGCAGCGGGTCCAGGTGCCGGCCAGCGTCGGCGCGCTGCTCGAGTTCCGCCTCGGGGAGGCCGGGCTCGACGGGATGGGCTACGCCGCGCACGTGCCGCACTATCTGGCGCAGACGAGCTACCCGGCCGCCGCCGAGCTGCTGATCGAGTCGGTCGCCAACAGCACCGGGCTGGTCCTGCCGACCGCCGAGCTGCACGAGGCCGCCACCGAGGTGCGCGAGGAGGTGGACAAGCAGGTCGCCGACGACGAGCAGGCGGGCCGGCTGGTCACCTCGCTCGAGGGCCAGTACGACGCGTTCATCCGCGGCCGCGAGGCCAACCTGCTCGCCGAGCCGGGCAGCAACCTGCCCAGCGCCGACGAACTGGGCGCCGAGCTGGAGCGCTTCCTGGCCGAGCAGTCCCGCGACGGCGACTGACCCGGGCCACCCACAACGGCGACGGGCCCGGGCCACCCGCGACGGCGACCGATCAGGGCCGCCCGCAGCGGTGACGGGCCCGGGCGCCCGCGACGGGAACCCGACCGGGAGCCCCGCGGGGCGGGCTGACCCGGGGGCGGTCACTTCACGTAGGTGAAGGTCACGTAGTTGCTGTACCCGCCCGCCGACTTCGCGCGGATCGAGACCTTGCCGGCGGCGCGGCGGACCAGCGTCAGGGTGAGCCTCGTGTCGCTCACCCGCTTGAAGCTGGCCCGCTTGCCCGCCGAGTAGACGATCGTGACCTTGCTCAGGTAGCGGCCGTTCAGGGTGGTCACGGTGTTCTTCTTCGTGCTGCCCGTCGTCCGGCTCAGCGACGTGATCATCGGCTTGACCGTCGCCGAGTAGGTGAACGTCTTCCCGGCGCTCGTGCCGCCCGGGCCGATCACGACGACGGAGACCTTGCCGGCGCGGCGCTTCGGGGCGGTGAACCGCAGCTGCGTCGCCGAGACCCGGGTGAAGGACACCGCCCGGCCGCCGATCGAGACGCGGGTCGCGCCCGTGAAACCCGTACCGTTGATCGTCACCGCGGTCGACGTCGTGGTCAGGCCGATCGCGGGGCTGAGCGTGCCGATGACCGGCCGCGCCGGCGCCACCGCGGTGAAGGTCAGCGCGTTGCTCGTGCCGCCCGCCGTGGTCACCACCAGCGACGCCCCGCCCGCGGGCCGGGACTTGACGAAGATCTTCATCGACGTGGAGCTGACCGGCGTGTAGCTCAGCGCCGTTGTGCCCAGCTTCACGGACCGGATGTTGACCAGGTTGGTGCCGGTCACCACGACGGTCGTGGTCGCGTTGGTCGCGCCCGAGGCCGGGGACAGCTTGGCCAGCGTCGGCACGCCCGACGCCACGTACAGCAGATAGCGCGAGCTGCTGGTGCCACCCGCCGTCGTCACCGTGACGGGCACGTTGCCGGTGGTCCGCGCCGGGGCCACGAACGTGACAGTGGTCGCGGTGACCGAGCTCGGCGTGACCACCGTCGTGCCGACCTTCACGGTGCTGCCGCTCAGGTTCGAGCCGGTGAGCGTGATCAGGGTGCCGCCGGCGCGGCTGGTGCTCGACGGCGAGATCGCCGTCAGGACGGGCGCCGCCTGGCTCAGCGTGAAGTCGTCGGCCGTGCCGCTGCCGTCGCTGGTGCCGCCCGGGCCGCTGACCGTGACGTCGACCAGGCCGCCCTCGCGGGCCGGCGCGGAGGCGATCAGCCGGGTCACCCCGTTGGTCACGCTGCGGGTGAACGTCGCGCTGGTGCCACCGAAGCGGACCGCCGTCGCCCGGGCCAGGCCCGCGCCGGTGATCGTGACGGACGTACCCGCCGCGCCCTTGCTCGTCGACAGGCTCGTCACCTGCGGCGTGACGGCGACCGGGGACGACGGGGTGGTGATGCCCTTGATCGTGTACGCGCCGTTGACCACGGTCTCGATGAACGACCACGACACGTGCGCGTCACCGTCGTTGCCCCAGCCGGTGCCCCACTGGTTGCGCAGCCACACGCCCGCGCTGTCGTAGCCGAACGCGGTGACCATGTGGCCGCCGAGGCTGGTGCCGCTGGTCGTGCTGTACAGGCTGTGCGGGCCCAGGTCCATGAAGTCCTGGTAGACCGGGAAGCCGATCGCCACCGGCTGGTCGTTCGCGAGCGCCTGCATGATCGCGGTCTGCGCGTTCTCGCCCTGCTTCGCGCCGCTCCAGAGCCGGGTCCAGCCGGTCACCTTGTAGTTGGCGGCGTTCGCGATCTGCGCGGAGGTGGGCGCCACCTTGTAGTTGCTGGTGCCCTGAAAGTAGTCGTCCTGGCTGTCGACGCCGTTGGCCTGCACGTTGGCGAGCACCGAGTCCGGGTTCAGGCCCCGGCTGGGCGCGCCGCCGGCGACCACGTTGCGCATGTAGAGGAACAGCGGGGCGTACGGGGAATCGACGCCGCCCGTGCGGTTCGCGAAGTAGCCCATCAGGTTGCGCGAGATCGTCCACGCCACGCACTGGCCCACCGAGCCCTGATCGCCGACCGCCGGCGCGTACGGCCGCAGGTCCACGCTCGCCGGGATCGCGCTCGTCTCGGCCGCGGGCCGGGCCAGGTAGCGCTCGGTGTTCGCGATGTACCCGCCGACGTACGGCTGGGTCGCCTCGATCGTGGCGTCTGCGTCCCACGGGTCGTACTGCGGGTCGCCTGCCGTCCCGTCCGCGGGCACACCCTCACCCGGCAGCGGCACGGAGTCCCCGGACCGCGCCGGCGCGGCGAACGCCGGCCGGGCCACGGTCAGGAGCGCGAGCACCGTGACGAGCAGGGCCAGCACGGTCCTCGTCGTCGCTCGGGCGGCGCGCGGCATCCAGGTCTCCGATCGTCGGGGTGCGGGGGGTGTCGCGCTTTCCATCGGTACGGGGTGGGGGCGCTTGAGCGCGGGACGGCGTCCGCAACCTGCCGGGCACCGAGCCGCCCCCGACATTTGAGTTGCGCGCAATTTAGTTGTGCACAATCGAAAGCTGGCGGGGCATCGGACTTTCAGGTGGGCAGGCGTAACCGGATAGTTCTCGCATTTCGCCGCAGAGCCGGGCGGGCTGGCCGATGATGAGTGGGCTGGGTGGAAGCGAGTGACAGGAGTTCCGCGGTGGTCTCATTTCGATCGCGGTCGGCCGAGCGGGCCGGCACCTCGGCGACGCCACCGATCCCGCGCGACGTCGAGAGCCTGGAGAAGTTGATCGTCGACCTCGCCGCGGCGACGGACGAGCAGTCCGCGTGGCGCATCACCGTCGACAGCACGGTCGCCTCGCACAACTTCAGCTACGGGGCCGCCTGGCTGCCCGCGGGCAGCGGGCAGCTCGCCGTCGTCTACGAGAGCGGCACGATCACGCGGGAGATGCAGGCCGTCATCCACGGCAAGCCCGTGCCCGCCGACGCCGGGCTGGTCGGCCGCGCCGTACGGACGAAGCAGCCCGTCTATGTGGGCCGGATGGAGCAGTGCGGCGACTGCCAGCGCTGCCAGGCGGCGGGGCGCACCGGCATGCAGGCGGCGATCATCACCCCGGTCATCCGGGACAACCAGGTGATCGCGGTGCTCGAGTACTTCTCGGCGGAACCGTTGTACATCGACGGGCCGCGGACGGAGAAGTGGGCCTCGATCGCCCGCATCGCCGAGCAGGCCCGATTCAGCGCGCTGGCCGCGGCCGAGCTGCGGCAGGTCGCCGACGACCGGCTCGCCGTGACGAGCGTGGTCACCGCGCTCGGCGACGCCCAGGACTCGATGAGCGCGCTGCGGATCGCGCTGGACGCGGTGCGGACCGCGTTCGGGTGGGCGTACGGGTCGTTCTGGGAGATCGACGACCGCGAGAACGTCCTCAAGTTCAAGGCCGAGTCGGGTTCGGCGGGCGACGAGTTCCGCAAGGTGACGCTGGCGGCCACGTTCGCCGAGGGCGTGGGCCTCTCGGGGCGGGCCTGGCGTGCCCGTGACCTGGTGTTCGTGCGAGACATCGGCGAGCTGACGGATTGCGTACGGGCACCCGCCGCGCAGCGGGCCGGCGTGCGCTCCGGCGTCTGCTTCCCCATCCTGAGCCACGGCCGCATCATCGGCACGATGGACTTCTTCACCACCGAGTTCATCGAGCTGTCCGACTCGCGTGCCTCCGCCCTGCGCAACGTGCAGCAGCTGGTGTCGCAGCGGCTCGACATCGTCCGCGGCAACGAGGTCGCGTCGGCCAACTCCCGGGACCTGCTCGACACGGTCTCCCGGCTCCGGTCCGCCAGTGACGACGCCACCCGGGTCGCCCAGGACGCCGTGGCCCGCGCCTCCGAGATGACCCAGGAGGTGGAGGCGCTCGGTCAGGCCTCCACCGCCATCGGCGACGTCATCAAGATCATTTCGTCGATCGCCGACCAGACCAACCTGCTCGCCCTCAACGCCACCATCGAGGCGGCCCGCGCCGGCGAGGTGGGCCGTGGCTTCGCGGTCGTCGCCGGCGAGGTCAAGGATCTGGCCCGGGAGACCGCCGAGGCGACCCAGCGGGTGGCCGAGCAGATCACCGGCATCCAGAACAGCGCGCGGACCGTCGCCTCCGGGATCATGACGACCAGCGACACGATCGGACAGATGGACGC
>CAKUMG010000134.1 GCA_934667465.1 uncultured Actinoplanes sp.
GGTGCGGGCCGATGACGAAGGCCCAGGCCAGCAGCGCCACGCCGGAGGTGAGGGCGAGCGCGTCGAGCGTGCTGCCCCGGTCGCGGCGCCCGCCGGTGCGGTGCCGCACGAACAGCATCAGCGTCGCGGCCAGCAGCGGATAGACGGCCAGCAGCAGCACCGAGCCGAGCACGTGCAGCGCGACCGAGGACCCGTCGATCGCGTACGTGAGCGAGCCCAGCGTGGCGACGCCGATCGTGATCACGAGCAGGTGCCAGGGCCAGCGTCGCTCGGGGTTGAGCGTACGCAGCGCGAGCAGCACGATCGCGACGGTGGACACGCCGGCGACGAACCGCAGCGGCGTGCGCAGCCCGTCGGCGAACGAGAACGCGGCGCCCAGGAGCAGCATCCAGCCGCCGAAGACGGCGGCGGTCAGCCGTGCCGGCATGCTGCTCCCTTCCTGAGAAATGACGTGCCCGGAGTTGTTCTGTCCCCTGATCGGGCGTGGGTTCCGGCAGCTGAGCAGAATTACCGGGGTGTCCACCACTGCCGCCTTCGTCCGGGACAACACCCGGCTCGCGCCCGTACCCTTCGTTCCCGAGCTGCTCCTGCACCAGGCCGACGAGCCGATCGAGCTCTGGGAGCGCACCGAGGCGGGCGGTGCCGAGCAACCACCGCCGTTCTGGGCGTTCGCCTGGGCGGGCGGGCAGGCGCTCGCCCGCCACATCCTCGACGAGCCGGAGCTGGTCGCCGGGCGGGACGTGCTCGACCTGGCCACCGGGTCGGGGCTGGTGGCGGTCGCCGCGGCCAGGGCGGGTGCCCGGTCGGTGACGGCCAACGACATCGACCCGCTCTCGCTGGCGGCCACGGAGGCCAACGCCGCGGCGAACGGGGTGCGGGTCGAGCTGGTCGAGGCCGACCTGCTGTCCGAGGGGTACTCCGGGGCGGGCGTGGTCCTGGCCGGCGACGTGTTCTACAGCCGGGAGATGGCCGGTTTGGTGCTGCCGTTCCTGCGGAATGCCGCGTTCCGGGGCGCGCTGGTGCTGGTCGGCGATCCCGGGCGCGCGTATCTGCCGTCCGACGGGATGGTGCAGCGCACGACCTACGACATCCCGGTGATCGAGGCGCTGGAGAGCGTGCCGATGCGGCGTACCGGAGTCTGGCAGGTTTTAACCTCCCGGTAATCGCGGATTGTTCAACAACTCTTGTGGAATCGTTGAACAATCTCTACGGTTGGGTGTGAGGTACTTCACGGCCAGTGAGGGAGAGCCATGTCGTCGACGGACACGACCGCACCCGCCCGGACCCGCCGCACCGCCCTGATCGGGGCCATCTTCCTGATGGCGACCAGCGCCATCGGCCCCGGCTTCATCACCCAGACCACCACGTTCACCGCCCGGCTCGGCGCGGCGTTCGCCTTCGGGATCCTGATGTCGATCCTGGTGGACTTTGTCGTGCAGATGAACATCTGGCGGGTGATCTCGGTCAGCGGCAAGCGCGCCCACGAGATCGCCAACGCGGTCGTGCCGGGCGCCGGCCACCTGCTCGCGGCCCTGGTCATCCTCGGTGGCCTGGTCTTCAACATCGGCAACGTGGCCGGCTCGGGGCTCGGCCTCAACGCCGCGCTCGGGCTCGATCCCAAGCTCGGCGGCCTGCTCAGCGCGCTGATCGCCGTCTCGATCTTCGTGGTCAAGCGGGCCGGCATGGCGATGGACCGGCTGCTGATCGTGCTCGGCCTGGTCATGATCGCGCTGACGCTCTATGTGGCGATCGTCTCCGGGCCACCGCTGGGCGACGCGCTCACCCAGACGGTGATCCCCGACGACATCGACTTCGCCGCCATCACCACGATCATCGGCGGCACGGTCGGCGGTTACATCACCTACTCCGGCGCGCACCGTCTGCTCGACTCCGGCACGACGGGGCCGGAACACGTGCGCGAGGTCACCCGCGGCGCGCTGACCGGCATCGCTGTCACCGGGCTCATGCGCTACCTGCTGTTCCTTGCGATCCTGGGCGTCGTCGCGGGCGGCGTCGTGCTCGACACCACGGGCAACGCCACCGCACAGGCGTTCCAGTCGGCGGCCGGCGAGTTCGGGCAGCGGGCCTTCGGCGTCGTGCTCTGGGCGGCGGCGATCACGTCCGTGGTCGGCGCCGCGTACACCTCGGTCTCGTTCTTCGACGCCTTCTCGGCGAAGTTCGCCGAGCCGCGCTGGCGCTCCTGGGGCACGGTGGCCTTCATCGCCGTCAGCACGGTCATCTATCTGATCATCGGGACGGCACCCGCGGCCCTGTTGGTCTTCGCCGGCGGATTCAACGGCCTGATCCTGCCGATCGGCTTCACGATCATGCTGTACGCCGCCTGGCGCCGCCGCGAGCTGCTGCGGGGCTACCGCTATCCGGCGTGGCTGCTCGTGCTCGGCGGGCTGGTCGCGGCGCTGACCTGGTACATGGGCATCGTCTCGGCCCGCACGATCTTCGAGTACTTGGCAGGGTGAGGGCGATGGACCTGAACAGCGACCTCGGCGAGGGCTTCGGCACCTGGCAGCTCGGGGACGACACCGCGATGCTGGGGATCGTCACCAGCGCCAACCTCGCCTGCGGCTTCCACGCCGGCGACCCGCGCACCCTGCTCGCCACGTGCGAGCGGGCGGTCGAGCGGGGTGTCGTCATCGGCGCCCAGGTCGGCTATCGCGACCTGCCCGGCTTCGGCCGCCGGTTCATCGACTACGAGAGCGCCGACCTGGTCGCCGAGCTGATCTACCAGATCGGCGCGCTCGACGGCCTGGCCCGCGCGGCCGGCGACCGGGTCCTCTACGTGAAGCCGCACGGCGCGCTCTACAACACGATCGTGCACCACGAACAGCAGGCCGCGGCCGTGGTGGACGCGGTCCGGCGCTACGACCCCGACCTGCCCGTGCTCGGCCTGCCCGGCTCGGTGTTCCTGGAGCTGGCCGAGGAGGCGGGGCTCCGGACGGTCCGGGAGGCGTTCGCGGACCGGGGCTACCGGCCGGACGGCACGCTGGTCCCGCGCCGGGAGCCGGGCGCGCTGCTGCACGACCCGGCCGAGGTGGCCGCGCGGATGGTCCGGCTGGCCACCGAGCGGACCCTGGTCGCGGTGGACGGGTCGGTGATCAAGATCGAGGCGGACTCGCTCTGCGTCCACGGCGACTCGCCCGGTGCGGTCGCGATGGCCCGCGCCGTCGCGGACGGGCTCGCGGCGGCGGGCGTACCGGTCAATGCCTTCGCCGGGGCGGCATGACCACGTTCCTGCGCTGCGGCCGGGAGGCGGTGCTGGCCGAGGTCGAAAATCTTGATCAAGCCCTCTCCCTGTACGCGGCTCTGCGCCGGGCCGGGCTGCCGGGGGTCGTGGACCTCGTGCCGGCCGCCCGCACGGTGCTGATCCGGTTCGACCCGGCCGTCACCACGGCGGCCCGGATCCGGACCGCCGCGGGGGCGCTGCCGCCCGGCTCGGGGGAGCGGGCGGCAGCGGGCACCGTCGAGATCCCCGTGGTCTACGACGGGCCGGACCTCGGCGACGTCGCGGACCGGATCGGGGTGAGCCCGGCGGAGGTGGTCGCGCTGCACACCGGGTCGGCGTGGACCGTGGCGTTCGGCGGGTTCGCGCCCGGGTTCGGCTATCTCGTGGGCGGCGACCCGAGGCTGGACGTGCCGCGCCGGGAGTCGCCGCGGACCCGGATCCCGGCCGGGTCGGTGGGGCTAGCGGGGCGGTTCTCCGGCGTCTACCCGCACGAGAGCCCGGGCGGCTGGCAGCTGATCGGCAGCACCACCGAGCGCATGTGGGACCTGGACCGGCCGGAGCCGGCGCTGCTCGTCCCGGGCGCGCGGGTGATCTTCAGGGCGGTGACCGGGTGACGGCCATGACGATCCTCCGGACAGGGCCGCTCGCCGTGTTCAAGGACGCGGGCCGGCCGGGGCACGCGCACCTGGGCGTGCCACCCTCGGGTGCGGTGGACCGGGGCGCCTACCGGCGGGCCAATGCCCTGGTCGGCAACCCGCCCGGGACCGCGGTGCTCGAGTGCACGCTCGGCGGCCTGCGGGTCACGTTCGACGGCCCGGTGACGGCGGTGCTCACCGGGACGGACGCGGTGCTGGCCGTCGACGGGCGGCGCACCGGCGTCGAGCAGGTCGTGGCCGTGCCCGCCGGCGCGACGGTCGAGGTCACCCAGCCGCGGACCGGGCTGCGCAGCTGTCTCGCGGTGCGGGGCGGGTTCGCGGTCGCCCCGGTGCTGGGGTCGCGCTCGACCGACCGGCTCGCCGGGATCGGGCCCGCGATCCCGGCCACGGGGGACACTGTGCCCCTGGGATATCGCGTCGAGCGGCCTGCGGAGTCGATGGTGCTGCTCTCGGAGGGGAGTGAGCTGACGCTGGACGTGGATCTCGGGCCGCGCGACGACTGGTTCACCGCCGCCGCGGTGGGCGCGTTCCTGGGCGCCGAGTTCACGGTCACGGCGGCGAGCGACTCGGTGGGGCTCCGGCTCGACGGACCGGCGCTGGCGCGATCGCGTACGGACGAGTTGCCCAGCGAGGGCGTCGTGCGCGGCGCCGTCCAGGTCCCGCCGGACGGCAAGCCGATCGTCTTCCAGGCCGACCACCCGGTGACCGGCGGCTACCCGGTGATCGCCGTGCTCACCCCGCGGTCGGCGGACCTGGCGGCGCAGGCGCGTCCCGGAGCCCGCGTCCGCTTCCGGCGCGCGCGGCTGGTTGACTGGGAGATGTGACGACAGTCGAGGAGCAGAAGCCCGGCTCCGCCGCCCGCGCCGTGGAACAGCTGCGCAACTCGATGATCAACGGTGAGCTGACGCCCGGGACCCGCCTGTCGGAGACGTCGCTGACCGGGCCGCTCAAGGTGTCCCGCAACACGCTGCGCGAGGCGTTCTCCACGCTCATCGAGGAGGGGCTGCTGGTCCGGCAGCCGCACCGCGGGGTGTTCGTCGCGACGCTGAGCCCGGCGCAGATCGCGGACATCTACCGCGTACGGGCGCTGCTCGAATGCACCGCCCTCGGCCAGGCGCCCGTCGATCCGCCACGCGCCTCCGGCCTCCGTGCGGCCGTCCTGGAGGCGGAGAAGGCGGCGGAGAACGGCGACTGGCGCGGCGTCGGCACCGCCAACATGCACTTCCACGAGCAGATCGTGGCCCTCGCCGGCAGCCCGCGGCTCGACGCCTGGATGCGCCAGCTGACCGCCGAACTGCGGCTCGCGTTCGCCTCCGCGCCCGACCTCGAGGCCCTGCACCGCCCGTTCGTGGCGATGAACGACGGGATCGCCGCGCTGTACGAGGCGGGCGAGGCGCAGGCAGCCGCGGATCGGCTCCGCGACTACCTGCTCACCTCGGAACGCGTCGTCCTCGGCCACCTGCCTTAGCGGCGGTAGCTCCGCTTCGCGGAGTAGCGCACGTTGCCCGCCTTGTCGTACGCCCGCAGCTGCACGGTGAACGACTTGCCGTACTTCTTCGGGTCGAGCGTGAACTGGTAGCCGGCCTTGGTGTCGGTCCCGGCGACCTTGCCGTTGACGAGCAGCTGGACCTTCGCGACGCCGTACTTGTCGCCGGCCCTGGCCTTGAGCGTGACCTTCTTCGTCAACTTGGCCTTGTTCTTCGGCGCCGAGCCGTAGGAGACCGTGGGCAGCGTGTTGTCGACGGTGACGGTCCGCTTGGTCACGCCGACGTTGCCGGCCAGGTCGGTGAGCTCGACGGTCAGCGTGTGCTTCCCGTCCTTCACCACCCGGGTGTTGACCGGCACCTTGAACGAGTGCAGGTTCGTGGTTCCGCCGCCCTTGCGATTGTCGAGATAACTGGACATCGACACCACGAAGGTGTTGTCCCGCAGCTCGTACGGCCACACCTCGACCGTGCCCCGCAGGAGGGTGCCGGACGGGCGGAAGACCCCGGTCGGCGGGTCGTTGTCCACGATCTCCGGGTAGTCGTGGGCGGTGATGTTGCCGAACCGGTCGGTGACGCGGATCGTGAAGGTTCGCCTGCCGTTCTTGGTGGCCGGGTCCAGCGCGAGGCTCGCCCGGCCGGAGGTCTTGTTCCCCAGGCCCACGCTCCGGACCACCTTGCCGTTCTGGAGCAGCTCCACCCGGCTGAGGCCGCCCCGGTCGGTGGCGTGCACCACGATCGGCCGATGGATGCTGACGTGCCACTCCCACCCGGCGGGGGTCAGGCTCTCGGTCCGGTAGGTCGGCCCGGCCTTGTCGACGTAGACCGTCACCGGGGCGGTCTCGGTCCACGTGCCCGCGCTGTCGATCGCGATCAGGGAGACCTTCACATCCTGGTCGAGGAAGTACAGCGGGTCCCAGCGCAGTTCCGAGGGTGCCCCGGAGGCGCCCTGCGACAGGTCCTCGAAGGCGGCAGTCGAAGCATTGATCGTGACCGACCGGATGTCGGCCCCGGCGGCGAACGTCGGCCGGAGCACGATCGGCCCGTTCACGACGGTGCCCGCCACCAGGCCGATGTCCAGGATCGGCTGCGCGGCGGCCCGGGCCGGGGTCGGTACGAACAGCGCCGCCACGACCACGGCCGCCAGTGTGCGTCTCAAATGGACTCCCCCGTCGATGATCGCGTGATCATAGACGGGGATCGGTCAGTACGGGTTCCCGGTTCCCGGCAGCCGGCCGCGCAGCAGCCCGCCGGCCCGGCCCGGCTTGTCCGGCGCGGCCGACAGCGGCGGGCTGTCGCCCTGCGCGCGCTCGGCCATGCCCCGTACCAGCTCCTTCATCGCGTGCACGGCGTCGGTCATCGGCCGCCAGCCCAGCTCGGCGCGGATCCGGTCGCACGACATCAGCGGCGCCTTGAGCCCCATCTTGACCCAGCCCACGTCGACCGGCTGCAGCCGCAGGCGCCACGTCAGGTCGGCCGCGCCCTTGAGCACGGCGCCCGGGACCGGCACCTCGTGGCCGTGGAACGCGCGCGCCGCCACCGCCGGGTCCAGCACCGGCCCGGCCGCCACGTTGAAGGCGCCCCGCACGTCGGAGGCCAGCGCCCGCGCGTACGCGTCCGCCACGTCGTCGGCGTGCACCGCCTGCACGCGCAGCGCCGGGTGCGACGGGATCAGCGGGATCCGCCCGTAGCGCAGCATCCGGGCGGGCAGCAGCGGCCCCGCGAAGTAGCGGGCGATCTCCGTGCCCGCGTCGTGCTGGAAGATCAGACCCGGGCGCAGCCGGACGATCCGCAGCGTCGGGTGGTCCGCCTCGATCCGGTCCAGCATCGTCTCGACCAGGGCCTTGTGCCGGCTGTACGAGGATCCGGGCACACCGGTCCGCGGGAACGACTCCGTCACGTACGCGTGCTTCGGCCCCGGCGCGTAGACGCCGACCGACGACGCGACCACCAGGCTGGGTACCCCGGCGCGGAGCACGGCGTCGGCGACGGCGCGGCTGCCGAGCACGTTCGCCTCGAAGAGCCGCCGCTGGTCGTGGCTCGGCTGGATCTGCCACGCCAGGTGCACGACCGCGTCCGCGCCGCGGAAGATCTCGGTCAGCCGGGTCGCCGCGTCGGGCTCCGACACGTCGCACGTGTGCCAATGGACCGCGTCGTAGGGTGGGGCGCTCCGGTTCGGCAGGCGCCGCACCACGCCCGCGAGCTCGACTCCGGGTTCGTTGCGCAGTCTGCGCAGCAAGGCCGTGCCGGCGTTGCCGGTCGCTCCGACGATCACCACTCGCATGCCTTCTCCGCTACCCGGCCCCGCGCGGTTGAACCCTCCGGGCACGGGTACCGCTGCATCATGAGACTCGTCGTCAACGGAGCGGAGCACATCCTCGACGTGGATCCGCGGACCACGCTGCTGGACGCGCTGCGCGAACATCTGCACCTGACCGGCGCCAAGAAGGGCTGTGACCACGGCCAGTGCGGGGCTTGCACGGTGCTGCTCGACGGGCGGCGGGTCAACAGCTGTCTCGTGCTCGCGATCAGCCAGCAGGACGCGGAGGTCACCACGGTCGAGGGGCTCGGCACGGCCGATGCGCCGCACCCGCTGCAGCGCTCGTTCCAGGAGCACGACGGCTTCCAGTGCGGCTACTGCACGCCGGGCCAGATCTGCTCGGCCGCGGGCATGATCGAGGAGGCCGCCAAGGGCTGGCCGAGCGCAGTGACGCAGCCTGGCTCGGAGCCCTCGTTGAGCGACGCCGAGATCCGCGAGCGGATGAGCGGCAATCTGTGCCGTTGCGGCGCGTACGCGAACATCGTCCCCGCGATCGCCGAGGCGGCCGGCCGATGAAGACGTTCGAGTACACCCCCGCGACCGACATCGCATCCGCCCTGGCGGCGGTGACCCAGGGCGCCGCGTACCTCGCCGGCGGCACCAACCTCGTCGACCTGATGAAGCTCGGCGTCGCCACCCCCGACGTGCTCGTCGACATCAACCGGCTGCCGCTGCACGACATCACCCCGCAGCCCGGCGGCGGCCTGCTCATCGGCGCGGGCGTGCACAACAGCGACCTCGCCGCCGACCCCGCGGTCCGCCGCGACTACCCGGTGCTGAGCCAGGCGCTGCTCGCGGGCGCCTCCGGCCAGCTCCGCAACATGGCCACCACCGGCGGGAACCTGCTCCAGCGCACCCGCTGCCGCTACTTCATGGACATGACGAAGCCGTGCAACAAGCACGAGCCCGGCTCCGGCTGCCCGGCGCGCGACGGCGACCACCGCAACCTCGCGATCCTGGGCGCGTCGGAGCACTGCGTCGCCACGCACCCGTCGGACATGGCGGTCGCGCTGGTCGCGCTCGACGCCACCGTACGGGTCGCCGGCCCCGGCGGGGAACGCACGATCCCCGTGACGGAGCTGCACCGGCTCCCCGGCGACACCCCGGACGTCGACACGGTGCTGCGGCACGGGGAACTGATCACCGCCGTGGAGCTGCCCGCGCCGGGCATCGCGCGCCGGTCGGCCTACCGCAAGGCGAGGGACAGGGCCTCGTACGCGTTCGCGGTCGGCTCGGTCGCCGCCGCGCTCGACGTCGCGGGCGGGGAGGTGCGCGACGTGCGGATCGCGTACGGGGCAGTGGCGCACAAGCCGTGGCGGGCGCTCGCGGCGGAAGAGGCGCTGCGGGGGAGGCCGGCCACGCGGGAGTCGTTCCTCGCCGCGGCCGATGCCGAGCTCGCCGGCGCGCAGCCGTTGCGCGACAACGCGTACAAGATCGCTCTGATCCGCAATCTGACCGCCTCGGTCCTGGAGGGTCTCGCATGACCAGCACAGCGCAGCGCGCGGTCGGGCAGCCGCTCGGCCGGATCGAGGGGCTCGCGAAGGTCACCGGCAAGGCGCTCTACGCCGCCGAATACCCGGTCGAGGACGTCGCGTACGCGTGGGTGGTGCAGTCGCCCGTCGCCCGCGGCGTCCTCAACTCCGTCGTCGTGGACCCGCTCACCGAGGACGACGACCTGCTCGCGGTGCTGTGGCACGGCAACGCGCCCGAGCTCGACAAGCCCGACGACCCCGAGCTCGACGTGCTCCAGTCCGAGCTGATCAGCTATCGCGGGCAGGCCGTGGCGCTCGTCGTCGCGCGCACGCTCGAGGCCGCGCGCCGGGCTGCCCAGGTCGTGCGGCTCGACATCGCCGAGGAGCCGCACGACAGCGAGCTGCGCGCCGACCACCCCGAGCGCTACACCCCCGAGAAGGTCAACCCCGCCTTCCCCGCCGAGACCGCCCAGGGCGACTTCGACGCGGCGTTCGCGGCGGCGCCGGTGACCGTCGACGTCCGCTACGAGACCCCGGCGCTGCACAACAACCCGATGGAGCCGCACGCCACCACCGCGGTCTGGGAGGGCGACGACCTCCTGCTCTACGACTCCAACCAGCACGCGCCCGGCATCGCCGCGTCGGTGGCCTCGGCGTTCGGCCTCACCCCCGACCGGGTCCACGTCATCAACGAGCACGTCGGCGGCGGCTTCGGCTCCAAGGGCTCGGCCCGCCCGAACGCGGTGCTGGCCGCGCTCGCCGCGAAGG
>CAKUMG010000135.1 GCA_934667465.1 uncultured Actinoplanes sp.
GCGCCGATGGTACTGCACTCGGGAGGGTGTGGGAGAGTAGGACGCCGCCGGACTCAACGTGACGGAAACGCCCGTCCTGGAAGCCTTCACAGGTTTCCGGGGCGGGCGTTTCTGCGTTTGCTGCCCATGGTGCATCGCGAGCTCGGGGAACGCCGGTGCCGAGGCCGTGTGGGGGAATCGGACTTCGGGTAGACAGCGGGACATGGTCGTCCGGGTATTGCGGGTGGATGCGGTGGCCGCGCTTCTTGCGGTGGCCGGATGTTCGGCAGTCGATGACGGGGGACGGGATCACAACCCCGATCACCAGCCGCGGTATGCGCTTCCCGGGGCGGAGCCGGTGCCGACGTGGCCGGGGGAGGGCTCGGGGCTGGGGCTGCCGGGGGTGGGTCAGGCGGAGCCCAGTGAGCCCGACCACGAGGTGCGGGGCGGGGCCGGATATGCGCGGGGCGCCTCGGTGTTCCAGCTGGTCGACGGGGCGGATGTCGTCCGGGTCCGTACGGGGGATCTTGGCGGGGAGCTGTTCGCGGTGGCCACGCCCGCGGGGGCGAAGGTCGTGCCGGTCGCCGACGTCGAGGGGAACTCCGTGGTGGCGGGGCTGAAGCAGGCGGCCGGGTCGGGGCCCGCGCTGGTGACCGTGGTGTTGGCCGCCGACGTGCGCTGGCAGGTGCGGTTGTCGGGTGGGGCCCAGGACGAGGTCGTGGACCTGACCGGGGCGGCCGGCGGCGGGGACGTCGAGCTGGTCGGCGGGACGAGCCGGGCCGAGGTGCTGCTGCCCGCCGCTTCCGGGACACAGAAGGTGGTCCTGGCCGGCGGGGCGAGCCAGCTGCTCGTGCGCGTGGGCGGGCAGGCGCCCGTACGGGTGTCGGCTCGTGACGGTGCCGGCAGTGTGACCGTCGACGGGCAGGCGCACCCGGGGGTTTCCGCCGGGGCCGTATTCGCGCCGGACGGGTGGGAGATGGCCGCGGACCGGTACGACATAGAGGCCACCGCCGGGGTCTCCGACCTGACCGTCTCCCGCGGCTGAGCCTGGGTCACGCTGACGGCCTGCCGTGGCTGAACCTGTGCCTTGCTGACCGTCTGCCGTGGCTGAGACTGGGCCGTATTGGGACGCACGGTAACTTTCGGAACGACACCGAGCGTGCCCTCGGACTCCGGGGCAGCGCGGGGTGTGCATAACCGGCGGCACGCTGTGTGGTGCGGCGGCCCGGGCGGACCGCCGTACCGTGATCGCTCGTCGGCTCTTCTGACTGCGGAGCGTCAGGAAGTTAGGAACTCCTGCGGCTTGAGGGCGCGCTTCGTGATGCGGACGTCGCCCATCCAGCCGTAGAAGCCCTGGCCGTACCGGACGTCGTAGGAGTTGGCGCCCAGCACGAACGGGAGCCCGAGCGTGGAGATGCCCCGCGACACCTGGCCAGGGTTGCGGGCGATCTTCGAGCCGTCGATGTAGACCAGCGTGCGCCGGCCGTTGTTGACCACGGCCACGTGCATCCAGCGGCCGGTGGGCAGCGCGTGGCTCCACGAGGTGGGGCTGGCGTCGGTGGTGACCGGATAGACGACGTACTGCAGGAAGCGCTCGCCGGAGAGACTCATGCTGCACGTCGCCTCGAGCGGGTCGTAGCCGTTGGTCTTGCCCGCGTCGCGCATCCGGCCCTCCCAGTTGAACAGGCCCATCCACGAGTGGTCGCCCTCGAACGGCTCGGGCAGCTTGACGAACAGCTCGATCGTGTAGCCGTCGAGGAACTTCATGCTGTTGAGCTTGGCGTTGTCGGCGGTACGCAGGATGGCACCCCGGTCGGGCTTGGCGCCGTCGAAGCGCAGGCTCGCGTGGGCGGGCTGGCCGAGGTGGTGCTCCGGGGAGAGGGTCAGCGTGTCGGCCGGGCTCGCGGCGAGCCGCCGTACGGTCAAGTGGTTGCCCTGTCCGCTGTGGTCCCGCACCGTCGAACCGTCTGCGACCGACTGGCCGGCACCGTCGAACCGCCAGTAGGCGACCGTGTCGCGGCCGACCATCCGGGAGGCGGGCCGCGGCGCCGGAATGACCGGCGGGTCGAACCCGGCGAAGCGGGCCGCGAAGTCGATCTCCAGGCTGAACCGGTCGGCGGGGCCGGTGAGCTCCAGGTTCTCGGCCTCGAGCGGCGTCCGCGCGGACTCCTTCTTGCTGAGCAGCCACGGCGAGAACGTCTCGACGTCGATGACGCCGCGGATCAGATCGAACGAGTAGGTACGGATCATCGCCGCGCCGCCGTAGTAGCGGTCCTGGTAGTTCGTGATGTGGACGTGCACGTCGTGGCCGGCGTCGTTGGTCAGCACCGTGCGCCCCGGCGGCCAGTAGTGGCCGTTGAGGGTGAGGAAGATCTGGTCGTGCCGGCGGATCAGCCGGTCCCAGAGGCGCCGGCCGTGCGACGAGAGCGCGGCGACACCTTCCGCGTTGCTGCAGCGAGGTCGTGGGTCGTCACGATCGCAGGCACGGTCTTGTGCCTCGCCAGGATGCCCTCGGCCCAGGCCAGGCCCTTGTCGGAGATGCGCCAGTCGAGGGCGAGGATCAGCCACTGCCGCCCGCCGGCCCGCAGCAGGTGGGCTGTGTTGTAGCCGTCGGGCGACGCGCCCGCGAACGTCTTCATCCTCCGGTAGCGGGCCGGGCCGAACGTCTCGAGGTACGCCGTCGCGCCGCGCTGGTCGTCGCCGCTCACGTCGTGGTTGCCGGCGAGCACGCGGTAGGGCAGCTTGCCGTCGAGCTTGCGGAACGTCTCGCCGGCCAGCTCGATCTCGTCCGCGGTGCCGTGCTCGGTGACGTCGCCGAGGTGCGTCATGAAGACGACGTCGCGCTCCTCGGTGAGGTAGCGGAACGTCTCGCGCAGCGGGGCCGGGTCGGCACTGTCGGCGTCGAACAGGTACTGGGTGTCGGGCAGGACAGCGAGCGCGAACCGCGTGTCCGAATTGTCCTTGGTGGCTGCCGAAGCGGGCGCGTCCAGAGCGGGGACAACGGCGGGGACAGCGGTGGCCAGCGGCGCGGCAGCGGCCGCGAGCAGAATGTTTCGTCGATCCACGGCGCTCACTGTCTCCGATGATCGGACAACAGGTGGGGGCCGTGAGGCGAAGGAAATGCGAACAGCGTTCTTGTCGCTCCGAGTTCCCCTTCCGGTCACGACGACGTTCTCCGGCGGGCGCGGCGGGGCCCCCATGGTGAGCGCATGCGTATCGCTCTGGTGACGGAGTCATTCCTGCCGGACGTCAACGGTGTCGCCCACTCGGTGGTGCGGGCGGCCGAACATCTCCTGCGCCGCGGCCACGAGCCACTGGTGATCGCCCCGCAGCCACCCGCGGGCACCGGCCCGGTGGGTGACCTCGGTTACCCCGTCGTCCGGATCCCCTCGATCCGGATGCCCGGCTACCCGCAGATCCGCCTGGGGCTGCCCACCCCGACGATCATCGCGGCGATGCGGGCGCACGGGACCGAGGTGGTCCACCTGGCCAGCCCGTTCGTGCTGGGTGCGTGGGGTGCGGTCGCCGCGCGGACCCTGCGGCTGCCGGTCGTCGCGGTCTACCAGACCGATGTGGCCGCGTACGCCCGGGCGTACCGCGTGGGTGCGACGGAGAACGCGGCCTGGAGCTGGATCCGGACGGTCCACAATGCGGCCTTCCGTACGCTCGCGCCCTCCACGGAGTCGGTGTCGGCCCTGACCTCCCACGGCGTCCGCCGGGTGCACCTGTGGCGGCGCGGTGTCGACGACGTCCGGTTCCACCCGAGCAAGCGGAGCCGCGGGATCCGTCGCGCGCTGGCGCCGGAGGGTGAGACGCTGGTCGGCTTCGTGGGCCGGCTGGCCGTGGAGAAGCAGGTGGACCTGCTGGCGGAGACGAGCAGACTGCCGGGGGTACGGCTGATCGTGGTGGGCGACGGGCCGCACGCCGCCCCGCTCCGGCGCGCCCTGCCGGAGGCGCTCTTCCTCGGAGCGCGGCACGGCGAGCAGCTCGCGCGGATCTACGCGAGCCTCGACGTCTTCGCGCACACGGGGCCGTACGAGACGTTCGGGCAGGCGCTCCAGGAGGCGATGGCCAGCGGGCTGCCCGTCGTCGCGCCGGCCGCGGGCGGGCCACTCGACCTGGTGCACGAGGGGCGGACCGGGCACCTCGTGCCGCCGTACGAGGGCCGTGGTTTCACCGACGCGATCGCGGGGCTCGTCGCCGACCCGGAGCGCCGCGCGCTGCTGGGCGCGGCGGGCCGGGTCGCGATCGAGGGGCGCACCTGGGCGGCGGTGGGCGACGAGCTGATCGGCCACTACGCGGCGGCCCGGGCATCGTCGCTGGTCACGGCATGATTGCGCGCGGATCCACGTACTTGAAACCAGTGCTGACCCGGCCGTCGTAGACGCGCAGGCCGCCGTTCTTGGCGGTGCGGCCGGGCGTCAGCGGACGGCGGTGGCCGGCAGCTCTTCGCCCCGCGCGGGCGTCAGCTCTTCGCCCCGCGCGGGCGTCAGCTCTTCGCCCCGCGCGGGCGTCAGCGGACGGCGGTGGCCGGGAGGTCGGAGCCGGGGATGTGTCCGGGGGGCCACGGGGAGCCGTAGAGCTCGGCGCAGAGGACCACGGTCATCCACGGGATCCACGGGCCGCGCAGCATGACCGGCTGGGTGCCCTGGAAGTAGAGGTTGACCGACCAGTCGAGCGGGTTCGGTTGCACCATGACCAGGTCGCGGAACTCGTACTCGGCGCCGTCGCTCAGGAGGAGGCGCTCGCTGGTGACGGTGGCGGCCAGCCGGCCGCGGGACTGCCAGCCGGAGGTGGCCGTCGGGTCGGCGCTGCCGGTGCCGGCCGCCGTGCCGAGGTCGCCGCCCCAGAAGACGCCGCCGGCGGCGTAGACGCCGTCCGACGAGTAGGTGAGCGTGTCGACGGGGAAGGCGCCGTACTGCTTCTCGCCGGTGCGCAGGCGGGCGGTGGGCGTCACCGCGGCGGGGTGTCCTCCGCGTTGCACGAAACGTGCGAGCAGCCACATGGACCGCCACCCCGCATCGATCTGATCTCGGGTGAACCCCCGCGGCGCAGCCGGGGACGGGTCGCTAGTCACGTACCTGAGACTGGCACGGCGAAAGACGCGACCACCAGCGCGTTCGCCCGGCCGTGAGTTGAATTGTCCGTAGCGGGGAGGCGTCCTGACCGAACAGCCAGTGCGCACCCCCCACCGCTCCGTAACGGCTGGTCCTCTTAGGGCTTGCGTCCTGTCAGGGCTTGCGGGCGACCGCGCCGAAGATGGAGGCCTCAACCGGCGTCGGGTGCTCCTCGGCCGCCGGGTCCGGCCGCCACTGGCTCACCGCGACCACGCCGGGGTCGACCAGCTCCAGGCCGGTGAAGAACTCGTCGAACTGCGCACGGCTGCGGGGGTGCACGTCCGAGCGGCCGGTGCGCAGCGACTCGTCCCAGTTGGCCTTGAGCTCGGGCGTGAGGAAGTCGGTGGTGGCGCACGACATCACCAGGTGGCTGCCGGAGGGCAGGGCCTCCAGGAGGGTGTGCACGATGGAGCGCGCCCGCTCCTGTTCCGGGAGGAAGTGCACGACCGCCACCAGGACCAGGCCGACCGGCTGGGACAGGTCGAGCAGGTCGGCCGCGGCGAGGATCCGCTCCGGGTTGCGCAGATCCTCCTCGAGGTAGCGGGTCTCGCCCTCCGGGGTGCTGGTGAGCAGCGCCCGGGCGTGCGACATCACCATCGGGTCATTGTCGACATAGACGATCCGGCTCTCCGGGGCGACTCGCTGCGCGACCTCGTGGGTGTTGTCCGCGGTGGGCAGGCCCGTGCCGATGTCGAGGAACTGGCGGACGCCGCCCTCGGCCGCGACGTGGCGGACCGCGCGCTGCAGGAAGGAGCGGTTGGCGCGGGCCGCGATCCGCGCGGCCGGGTAGGACTTCGTCAGCAGGTCACCGGATTCCCGGTCCGCCGCGAAGTTGTCCTTGCCACCCAGCCAGTAGTTGTACCGCCGGGCCGGGTGGGCCACACCGGTGTCGAACTTGTCGCTCATACCAGCTCCCTGCGTCGGAGGCTGTCATCCTAATTGGATCACCTCCGGTCGCGGCGCCCACGGTAGTGGTGCATGATCAGTGCGGCAGCGCTACCCAGCGCGACGGCGCCGAACCCGGCGGCCAGCGCGGTGAACAGGTCGGAGTGGTTCTGCGCGCTGTTCGCGACGGCCGACATCGTGGCGTTGGCGGAGGCGCTCAGGAAGAGCAGCACCCACAGCATCGGGCGGAGCAGGCCGCGGCCCCGGGTCTCGGTGTTCATCGTCGTACCCCTTTCCTCGTCGATGGCGTCAACGCTAGGCGCGCCGGGCACCGGCGACGATCCAGCCAGCGGCCCCGGCCTGGTACAGCAGCCTGTACTTTCCGGTTCCGGCACCGCCGAGGGGACCGCCGGTGCCCTAGAGTCTGCAGGCCATGGCAGACAGCCGTGCTTTCCTGAACAGCCGCTTCCGCGCGTGCATGCTGGCCCTCGAGCACCTCGTCGGCGGGCTCGGCACGGCGCTGCTGGCGCTGATGCTGCTCGCCTGGCTGATCTTCGTCGCGGTGGCCTCGCTGGCCGGCGTCGGCCTGCTGTTCCTGCCGTCCACGCTCGCGGGTGTCCGGGCCGTCGCCGACCGTGAGCGCGCCCGCCTCTCCCGGTGGGGGCCGCGGGAGATCCTCAGCCCCGGCCCGCTGCCGGAGGGCATCCGGCCGCTGCTGCGCGACCCCGGGGTGCACCGCGAGGCCGGCTGGCTGGCCGTGCACGGGATCCTGGGCCTGTTCTGCGGGATCGCGGCGTTGAGCCTTCCCCTGTACGCGCTGCAGGACCTCACCTTCCCGCTGTGGTGGCAGCTGCTCCCGCCCGGCAGCGGCGGACCGGGCTTCCACACCGGCGTCATCGACGACATGGGCGACGCCCTGGTGGTCGGGCTCACCGGCATCGGCTGGCTCGTGGTGACGGTCGCCGCGATGCCGGTCCTGGCCCGCCTGCAGGCCTGGCCGGGGCGGGTGCTGCTGCCCGACACGTCCGGTTCCGATCTCTCCGTACGCGTCGCGGAGCTCACCGCCACCCGGGCCGCCGCCCTCGACGCGCACGCGGCCGAGCTGCGCCGCATCGAGCGCTCGCTGCACGACGGCACCCAGAACCGGCTCGTGGCGGTGACCGTGATGCTGGGCGCCGCCCGCCGCGCCGTGACCCGCGACCCCGAGGCCGCCGTGGCCGCCATGGACCGCGCTCAGGACGCCGCCGAGCAGGCGCTGGCGGAACTGCGGACCGTCGTACGCAGCATCCTGCCGCCGGTGCTCGCGGACCGTGGCCTGGCGGGGGCGCTCAGCGGCCTCGCGGGCAACTCGGGCGTGCCCTGCCGCCTGGACCTCGACGTGCCGGGCCGGTGTGCCGCATCGGTGGAGGCGACCGCGTACTACGTGGTGGCCGAGGCGCTCACCAACGTGGCCCGGCACAGCGGCGCGACCGGGGTCGTCGTCACGGTCCGGAGCGCCGGTGACAAGCTCAGGATCAGCGTCACCGACGACGGCAAGGGCGGCGCCGACGAGACCGACGGCTCGGGACTCTCCGGGATCCGGCGGCGCGTGGAGGCGTACGACGGCAGTCTGCTTTTGAGGAGCCCCGCAGGGGGGCCGACGACCATGGAGGTGGAGTTGCCGTGCGGATCGTGATCGCGGAGGACGAGCCGTTGCTGCGGGAGGGCCTGGCCCTGCTGCTGCGCGCGGAGGGGCTGGAGGTGGCCGCCGCCGTCGACTCGCCCGCGCCGTTCCTCGCGGCGGTGGAGGAGCACGAGCCGGACATCGCCATCGTCGACGTCCGGATGCCGCCGACCCACACCGACGAGGGCATCGTCGCCGCGGTCGAGGCCCGCAAGCGGCGCCCCGGGCTGGCGGTGCTGGTGCTGTCGGCCTACGTCGAGCAGGCCTTCGCCACCGAGCTCTTCACCGGCGGCGCGGCCGGCCTGGGCTATCTGCTCAAGGAGCGCGTCGGCCGGGTGGACGAGTTCCTCACCGCCCTGCACCGGGTCGCGGCGGGCGGCACCGCCGTCGACCCCGAGGTCGTCGAGCAGCTGCTGGTGCGCCGGCGGCCGGACAGCGCCATGGAGCGGCTGAGCCCGCGCGAACGCGACGTGCTGGCCCTGATGGCGGAGGGCCTGGGCAACAACGCCATCGCCGAGCGGCTCTTCATCACCGACAACGGCGTGCACAAGCACATCCGCAACATCTTCTCCAAGCTCGACCTCTCCCCGGACGACGAGGCCGACCGGCGCGTGACGGCGGTCCTGCGCTACCTCGACGGCACCCGCCAGCGCAACTGACCGGATCGTGATTTACCGCCGTCCCCTGTGGAGGCCCGCACGCCATATGCTGTCGCGATCATGATCGTGAACAACGGGGGACGGTCCTTACCGCGTCACAAGAAGTTCTGGGGACGTACGGGTGTTCTTGCCGCCGCGGTGACGGTGGCGCTGCTGGGCGGGCAGGCCACCGCCGTGGCGGCAGAACCGGAAGCGCTGGAGTCCGGCATCACCGAGGAGACGGTCTTCGACAAGGTCGCGACGATCACGCCGACCGTGCCGGAGGGCCTGGCGGTCAGCAGGGTCACGCTGGTGGTGAACAACACGTACGTGGCGACATCGAGGTCCGCGCCGTGGACCCTCACGTGGAATTCGAGCGCGCACCGGAACGAGACGGTAAGCATCGGGGTGGTCGCGTTCACCGCCGACGGTGCCGTCGCGGCCAGGTCGCCCCAGGTCTTCGCGTACGCGGACAACTACGTGTCCCCGGCGTACTTCCCCTGGTTCTGGACCGGCAGCTCGAACCCCACGCCGGTGAACACCTTCACGGGGGTGGTGCCGATCGACTTCCGGAAGTTCGGCCTCGACCCGGACCTCGCGAAGATCGAGCTGTCGGCCGGCTCCCGGGTGATCGGGGTCGCCGAGGCGGAGCCCTGGACGATCGACTGGGACACGAAGGGCTACAGCGGCAAGGCGGTGCTGTCCGCGCGGGTGTGGGACCGGCTGGGCAACACGGGCGTGATGGAGAGCCGGGTCTGGCTGGACCACGCCGGGCCCACGATCAAGACGAGGTTCGACTTCGCCGACGGGTACGTCCGGGCGGCGAGCGCGGTCGACGTCGTGCCGTCCGACCTCGTGGGGGTGGACAAGGTCGAGCTCCTGGTCAACGGCAAGCTGGTCAGCACGCGTTCGAACGGCGGCAGCGGCGGGTGGCGGATGCCGTGGGACCGGGCGGCGAAGAACGGCAAGGCCACGATGACCGTACGGGCCTACGACGGCATCGGTAACGTCGGCACCACGACCCGCACGGTGACGGTGGACAACACCCCGGCCGTGGCGACCTTCTGGCCGGCCGCGGGCAAGAAGGTGCGTGGTTCGATCCAGGCGGGTGTGGCGTCGTACCGGGACACCAGCGGGCTTGCCTATCTGAGCGTGGGGCTCGCGGACGGGCCCGGCGTGCTGCGGTCGAAGGCCCCATGGAACGGCTGGGTCGACACCCGCAAGGTCGCGGACGGCCGCCGCACCCTGACCTTCGACGTGCGGGACAAGGCCGGCAACCAGACGCGCGTGTCGCGGCAGGTGATCGTCGACAACACCAAGCCGACGCTGAAGGCCACCACGTGGCCGAAGAACAAGGCGAAGCTCAAGGCCACGACGTCCATCAAGGCCACGGCCCGCGACACCTGGGGCGTGAACCGGGTGGAACTGCTGGTCAACGGCAAGGTGGCGGGCGTCGACCGCACCTCCGGATACGCGTTCACCCTCCGCCCCGAGAAGTACGGCAAGACGTTCACCGTGCAGCTGCGGGCCTACGACCAGGCGGGCAACGTCAAGTACTCGGCCAAGCGGACATACCGCCGCTGAGCCCCGGTCACCGGGAGCGGGGGGG
>CAKUMG010000136.1 GCA_934667465.1 uncultured Actinoplanes sp.
GCGGTGCCCATGACGGTGAGGCCGGCGTTGACGCCGAGCCAGCGCAGCGGCTCGGGCTCCCAGGGCGGGGAGCGGTGGCCGGCCCAGGGCAGGCGGGTCAGGTCGGTGCGCTCGCCGCGGATCAGGTCGGCGAGGGTGCGGCCGGCCAGGTTGCTGGTGCCGACGCCGTCTCCGACGTAACCACCGGCCCAGGCGACACCGCGATCCAGGCCGACCGAGGCGTGCCAGTCGCGGGCCACGCCGAGCGGGCCGCCCCAGCTGCCCTCGATCGCGGGCTCGATGCCGAACATCTCGGTGAGGGTGGCGCGCAGCTTGGCGAACACCGCCGGGTCACGGTCGTAGCCGGGGTGCACCCGCGAGCCGTAGTGGTAGGGCGCGCCGCGGCCACCGAACGCCAGCCGGTCGTCGGCGGTGCGCTGCCCGTACACGATCAGGTGTCTCTCGTCGGTGAAGGTCTCGCGCCGCGCCAGCCCGATCCGCTCCCACACCTCGGCACCGAGCGGCTCGGTGACGATCATCAGCGAGTAGACCGGGGCGAGGACGCGCCGGTGGCCGCGCAGCCCGGCGGTGTAGCCCTCGAGCGCACGGACCACGACGCGGGCCCGGACCGTGCCGCGGTCGGTCTGCACGCTGTCGCGGCCCAGGCGCAGGACGCGGGTGCCCTCGTGGATCACGACGCCGCGGCGTTCGGCCGCCTCGGCCAGGCCGCGGACCAGGCGGGCGGGATGCACGGCCGCGCAGTCCGGACTGTAGACGCCGCCGAGCACGCCGGTCGCCCCGCACATCCGCGCGGCCTCCGCAGCATCGACGAAGCCCTCCTGCTCCTGGGCACGGCGCAGCTGGGCGGGGGTGCGGGCGAGCGTGATCGTGCCGCCCTTGGCGTAATGGCAGTCGACGCCCTCGGCGGCCGCGACCCGGCCCACCTCGTCGACCGCGTCGGCCAGGTGCTTGGTCATCAGCGCCGCCCGGTCCTCGCCGTAGCGGCGGGCCAGCTTCTCTTCCGGGACCGGGAACAACCCGGACACCCAGCCGCCGTTGCGCCCCGACGCGCCGAAGCCCGCATGCTCGGCCTCGAGCACGACGATGCGCAAATGCGGGGCGAGCCCGGCCAGGTAGTAGGCGGTCCACAGGCCGGTGTAGCCGCCACCGGCGATCACCACGTCGGCGGTGGTGTCGCCGGGCAGCGGGGCGCGGCGGGCGAGCGGGCCGAGGGTGCGCAGCCACCAGGAGGGGCTCAGATCTTCGTCCATGCCTCGCTCAACACCGTACGCAGGATCTGCTCGATCTCCTGGAAGTGCGACTCGTCGCAGATCAGCGGCGGCGCCAGCTGCACCACCGGGTCGCCGCGGTCGTCGGCCCGGCAGTACAGCCCGGCGTCGAACAGCGCCGGGGACAGGAACCCGCGCAGCAGCCGGTCGGACTCGGCGTCGTCGAACGTCTCCTTGGTGGCCTTGTCCTTGACCAGCTCGATGCCGAAGAAGAACCCGTCGCCGCGCACGTCGCCGACGATGGGTAGGTCGCGCAGCTTGTCGAGACAGGAGCGGAACAGCGCCGTGTTGCCGCGCACGTGGCCGTTGAGGTCCTCGCGCTCGATGATGTCGAGGTTGGTCAGCGCGACCGCGGCCGCGACCGGGTGCCCGCCGAAGGTGACCCCGTGCGCGAAGGACGCATCGCCGGTCAGGAACGGCTCGACCAGGCGCTCCGCCGCGATCATCGCGCCCAGTGGCACGTACCCGCTGGTCAGGCCCTTGGCGCAGGTGATGATGTCGGGGGTGTAGCCGTAGCGCTGGGCGCCGAAGTATTCGCCGAGCCGGCCGAACGCGCAGATGACCTCGTCGGAGACCAGCAGCACGTCGTAGCGGTCGCAGATCTCGCGGACCCGCTGGAAGTAGCCGGGCGGGGGCGGGAAGCAGCCGCCCGCGTTCTGCACCGGCTCGAGATAGACGCAGGCGACCGTGTCGGGGCCCTCGAACTCGATGGCCTCAGCGATGCGGTCGGCGGCCCAGATGCCGAACTGCTCCTCGCTCATGCTGTCGTCGGGGCGGCGGTAGTAGTTGGTGTTCGGCACCCGCACGGTGCTCGGGACCAGCGGCTCGAACTGCTGCTTGAGCAGCGGAAGCCCGGTGATCGACAGGGCGCCGAGGGTGGTGCCGTGGTAGGCGACCGCGCGCGAGATCGCCTTGGTCTTCATCGGCTTGCCGGTGAGCTTGAAGTAGTTGCGGGCCAGCTTCCACGCGGTCTCGACGGCCTCGGACCCGCCGGTGGTGAAGAAGACCCGGTTCAGGTCGCCGGGGGCGGTCGCGGCGAGGCGCTCGGCGAGCTCCACGGCGGCCGGATGCGCGTACGACCAGAGCGGGAAGTAGGCCAGCTCGGCGGCCTGCTTCGCCGCGGCCTCGGCCAGCTCGGTGCGCCCGTGCCCTGCCTGCACGACGAACAGGCCGGAGAGCCCGTCGAGGTAGCGCTTGCCCTCCTCGTCGAACAGGTACGGGCCGGAGCCGCGCACGATGACCGGCACCTTCGCGGCGTCGGGGCCGGTGTAGGCCGACAGCCGGGTGAAGTGCATCCAGAGATGGTCGCGGGCGGAGGCGGACAGGTCCTGGGTCATCTCGTTCCCCATGCGTAGGTCTGTTTCGCGAGCTTGAGGTACATGAACGTCTCGGTGGCGGACACCCCCTCGACCGCCCGGATCTTGTCGTTGAGCAGCTCGAGCAGGTGCTCGTCGTCGGTGCAGACCAGCTCCACGAGCATGTCGTAGCCGCCCGCGCAGATCACGACGTAGTCGACCTCGGGGATCGCCGCGATCTCGTCGGCCACCCGCCGCATGTCGCCGAGGACCTTCACCCCGACCATCGCCTGCCGGGCGAACCCGAGCGTGAGCGGGTCGGTGACCGCCACGATCTGCATCAGGCCGCCGTCGAGCAGGCGTTGCACCCGCTGGCGCACGGCTGCCTCCGACAACCCGATCGTCTTGGCGAGCGTCGCGTAGGACATCCGCCCGTCGCGCTGCAGGTGCTCGATGATCTGCTTGTTGATGCTGTCCAGGGCCTGGTCGGTCACGACACGATCCTAGGGGCCTCCCCTGCGATCTACGGATTCGGGTGGCCGCGTCGTTGACTCCTACGTTTATCGCAGCTTCGAGCCCATCTGACAAGTGTTTCCGTCGCCACTTCGCTGCCTGCATGATTCCCCCGCCGTCGCTGAGGACATGAAGTCTCCGCCGCCGCGCCGCCGGCGGCCATAGTGCTGGCGTTACCGGAGAAGGTAACGCCAGCACTACTGCGGAGCGATCCGCGCGCGAGCACGATGGCCGCATGACAGGACGGGCATCAGCGGGTAGCGGCGAGGGCCTCGGTGAGCAGGGACAGGCCGCGGGTGAGGTCCTGCTCGCCGATGACCAGGGGCGGGAGCAGGCGCAGCACATTGCCATAGGTGCCGCAGGTGAGGATGAGCAGGCCCGCCTCGTGGCAGGCGCGGGCGGCCTCGGCGGTGCGGCCGGGGTCGGGGTCGGTGGTGCCCGGGCGGACCAGTTCGAGGGCGAGCATGGCGCCGCGGCCGCGGGCCTCGGCGATGCCGGGGTCGGCGGTGGCCAGGTGCCGCAGGGCAGGCAGGGCGGTGGCCTCGATCGCGCGGGCGGCAGCGGCCAGGTCGAGGTCGCGCATGGTGCCGATGGCGGCCAGGGCGGCGGCGCAGGCGATCGGGTTGCCGCCGTAGGTGCCGCCGAGGCCGCCCGGGTGCACGGCGTCCATGAGGTCGGCGCGGCCGACGACGCCGGCGATGGGCAGGCCGCCGCCCATGCCCTTCGCGGTGGTGATCTGGTCGGGTTCGAGCTGCTCGTGCTCGCTGGCGAACCAGGAGCCCGTGCGGCAGAAGCCGGTCTGGATCTCGTCGGCGACGAGGACGGCACCGGCGTCGCGGGCCCAGGCGGCGAGCGCCGGCAGGAAGCCGGGGGCGGGCACGACGAAGCCGCCCTCGCCCTGGATCGGCTCGATCAGCAGGGCGGCGACGTTCGCGCCGCCGACCTGCTTCTCGATGGTGTCGATCGTGCGGCCGGCGGCCTCCGGGCCGGGCAGGCCGCCGTCGCGCAGGGGGTAGGACATCGGGACGCGGTAGATCTCCGGGGCGAACGGGCCGAAACGGTGCTTGTAGGGCATCGCCTTCGCGGTCAGCGCCATCGTCAGGTTGGTGCGGCCGTGATAGGCGTGGTCGAGCACCACCACGGCGGGCCGGCCGGTGGCGTGCCGGGCTATCTTGACCGCGTTCTCCACCGCCTCGGCGCCCGAGTTGACCAGGGCCGCGCGTTTGTCGAAGGCGCCCGGGGTCAGGGCGATCAGCTGTTCGCAGACGGCCACGTAGGACTCGTAGGGCGCGACCATGAAGCAGGTGTGGGTGAAGCGCGCGGCCTGCTCCCGGACCGCCGCGACCACGCGCGGGGCGCTGTTGCCCACGCTGGTCACGGCGATGCCGGAGGCGAAGTCGAGCCACTCGCGCCCGTCGAGGTCGCGCAGCGTGCCACCGGCGGCGCTGTCCACGTAGGCGGGGACCACCGAGCTCACCCCGCGCGCGACCGCCGCCAGCCGCCGCTTGTGGACCTCGTCGGAGGAGGGCACCGCTCACGCGCCCGTGTGATGCATGACGTGCTTGATGCGGGTGTAGTCCTCCAGCCCGTACACGGACAGGTCCTTGCCGTGACCGGAGTGCTTGAACCCGCCGTGCGGCATCTCCGCGACGATCGGGATGTGGCAGTTGACCCACACGCAGCCGAAGTCGAGCCGCTGGGTCATCCGCATCGCGCGGCCGTGGTCCCTGGTCCAGACGCTGGAGGCCAGGCCGTATTCGACGCCGTTGGCCCAGCGCACCGCCTCGTCCTCGTCGGTGAAGCGCTGCACGGTGATGACCGGGCCGAAGACCTCGTCCTGGATGATCTCGTCGGCCTGGCGGAGGCCGGAGACCACGGTCGGCGCGTAGAAGAAGCCGCGGTCGCCCTGCCGGGAGCCGCCGGACTCGACGGTGGCGTGCGCGGGCAGCCGGTTGAGGAAGCCCGCGACCCGGTCGAGCTGGCGGGCGTTGTTCAGCGGGCCGTAGGCCACCTCCTCGTCGCCGGGCGCGCCGGTGCGGGTGGCCTTGGCCTGCTCGGCGAGGGCGGCCACGAAGTCGTCGTGCACCCGCGGGCCCGCGAGGACCCGGGTCGCGGCGGTGCAGTCCTGCCCGGCGTTGAAGTAGCCGGCCTCGGCGATGGCGGCGGCCGCCGCGGCCACGTCGGCGTCGTCGAAGACCACGACCGGGGCCTTGCCGCCCAGCTCCAGGTGGGTGCGCTTGAGGTCGTTGGCGGCGGCCGCCGCGACCTCCCGGCCGGCCCGGACGCTGCCGGTGATCGACACCAGCTGCGGGGTGGGGTGGGCGACGAGGTCGCGGCCGGTGTGCCGGTCGCCGCAGACGACGTTGAGCACGCCCGGCGGCAGGAATTCGGCGGCGATCTCCGCCAGCAGCACCGACGTGACCGGCGTGGTCTCCGACGGCTTGAGCACCACCGTGTTGCCCGCCGCGATGGCCGGGGCGATCTTCCAGACCGCCATCATCAGCGGGTAGTTCCACGGCGTGACCTGCGCGCACACCCCGACCGGCTCGCGCCGCACATAACTCTCGTAGCCGGCGAGGTACTGCCCGGCGGAGCGGCCCTCAAGGAGCCGGGCCGCGCCCGCGAAGAAGCGGAGCTGGTCGACCGAGGGCGGCAGTTCCTCGCTCGCGGTCAGGCCGAGCGGCTTGCCGGTGTTCTGCGACTCGGCGGCCACGAGCTCCGCGGACCGGGCCTCGACGGCGTCGGCGAACCTGAGCAGGGCGCGCTGCCGGTCGGAGGGGGTCGCGTCGCGCCACGTCTCGAACGCGTCCGCGGCGGCCTTCATGGCCCGGTCCACGTCCTGGCTGCCGGAGACCGGCGCGCTGCCGAACACCTCCCCGGTGGACGGGTCGACGAGATCGGCGTAACGCCCGTCCTCGGGCGCCACCGCCTCTCCCCCGATGACGTTGTGCAGCACTGTCTTGGCGCTCATCCGGCCTCCCAGGTGCGGTATCACCAGTCGCAGGCTCATCCTGCCACCGAATCCACACCAGACAAGACCCACGACCACGCGGACCGGGGAAGCGCCGCCGGGGCGGCGTCAGGACAGCAGGGCGCGGGCCGCGTCGGCGGCCGCGTCGGCGACGTCGGTGACGGGGCGGCCGGCCCGGCGCCAGAAGCCGTCGGTGTAGAGCGAGGTGAAACCGTGCGCGACCGCGATCATCGACTCGAGCAGGCGCAGGCTCTCCCCGATCGGGCGGCGGCCGGTGGCGGTCGTGAGGTCCAGCATGACCGTGGTCAGGGCCCGGGTGGCGGCGGTACGGTCCGGGTCGGTGACCGCATAGAGGTCGGCGGCGAAGATGACGTTCATGCCGGCACCGGTGCGGGCGACGAACGTGACGTAGGCGGCGGCCGCGGCGGCGAACCGGTCGGCCGGTCCGGGGCCCGCCGCCGCGGCGGCTGCCGTGATCGCGGTGCGCAGGTCGCGGGCGGCAGCGGCGGAGACGGCGGACAGCAGGCTCCCGCGGTCCTTGAAGTGGCGGTACGGCGCGGCCGCGCTGACGCCGAGGCGGCGGGCCACCGCCGCGACCGAGAAGCCGTTCAGGCCCTCCGCCGCGAGCAGCTCGAAGCTGGCGCGGATCAGCGCGGCGGGCAGGTCGCCGTGATGGTACTTGCGGGGGGCGGACACGACGGAGCCTCCTTGCGCCGGTGTGAGAGGGCTCTTACATTAGCAAGTGATAGCACTCTTACATCGAGCGCAGCCCGCGCGGCAGCGCCATCGGAGGACACCGTGAGCATCCGGCTCGGGTACCAGATCCCCAACTTCACCTACCCCGGTGTTCCCGCCGGGCAGCTGTTCGACACCGTCGTTGCGCAGGCGCGCGAGGCCGAGAGCGCCGGCTTCGACACGGTGCTCGTGATGGACCACTTCTACCAATTGCCGGGCATCGGGACGCCGGACCAGCCGATGCTGGAGGCCTACACGACCCTGGGCGCGCTGGCCACCGCAACGAGCACGATCCAGCTGTCGGCACTGGTCACCGGCAACACCTACCGCAACCCGGCCCTGCTCGCCAAGACCGTCACCACCCTCGACGTGGTGTCGCACGGCCGGGCGATCCTCGGCATCGGCGCCGGCTGGTACGAGCGCGAGCACGACGACTACGGCTTCGAGTTCGGCACCTTCACCCAGCGCTTCGAGCGGCTCGAAGAGGCCCTGACAATAATCGCGCCGATGCTCAAGGGCGAGGAGCCCACCGTCGACGGCACCTGGTACCGGGCGCGCACCGCGATGAACAACCCCCGGCACCGCGACACCGTGCCGATCATGCTGGGCGGCAGCGGCGAGCAGAAGACGTTCCGGCTGGCCGCCCGCTTCGCCGACCACATGAACATCATCTGCGACCTCGCCGACCTCGGCCGCAAGGTCGGCGTGCTCCGGCAGCGCTGCGAGGAGATCGGCCGCGACCCCGGCACCCTCGCCACCAGCTACCTCGCTAGCGTCACGATCACCGAGACGCAGGCCGAGGCCGACAAGTGGCTCGGCGAGCTGCCCGAGGAGCGCCGCGACCGCGCGTTCATCGGCACCCCCGACCGGGTCGCCGAACTGCTCCACGACAAGGTGCTCGGCCAGGGCATCACCGGCCTCACCATGAACATGCTCCGCAACGGGCACGAGCCCGGCGTCCTCGCCGCCGCGGGCGCCGCCCTCAAGCCGCTGGTGGCGTGACGTCACCGGGAAGGGGCAGGCATAGAATCTCCCGATGCCCGCCCCTCCCCTGCTGCTCGTGCTCGACGGCAACAGCCTGCTGCACCGGGCCTACCACGCGGGGTCGGGCGAGGACTGGAACGACGCCGACGGCCGGCCGATCGGGGCGCTGCGCGGGCTGGTCGGCTTCATCGCCCGGGCCGCCGCCTACCTCAAGCCCGACGCGCTGCTGGTCGGCTTCGACTGCCCGCACGAGTCCGCGCGCCGCGACGACTACGCCGGCTACAAGGCGCACCGCCCGGCCAAGGCCCCCGACCTCGCCGAACAGCTGCTCGGCGCGCCCGGCCTGCTCACCGAGGCCGGCATCCGCACGGTGTGCCCGCCCGGCTACGAGGCCGACGACGTGCTCGCCAGCGGCGCCGCCGCCGCCCGCCGCCGGGGCTGGCGTTCCGTGCTGATGACCAGCGACCGCGACGCCTTCGCGCTCATCGACGACACCACCTCCGTGCTGCGCGTGCGCAACGGCGGCATGACCGAGGCCGTCCTCGTCGACCCCGCCGGCCTCACCGAGCTGTACGGGGTCACCGCCGCCCAGTACCGCGACTTCGCCGCCCTGCGCGGCGACCCCTCCGACAACCTGCCCGGCGTCCGCGGCTTCGGCACGGCCACCGCCGCCCGCCTGCTCACCGCGTTCGGCTCCGTCGACTCCGCCTGGGCCGCCGCCGACGCCGGCGAGCACCACCTGCTCCGCGAGGCCGTCGGCGCGAAAGCCGCCGGTCACCTGCTCGAGGACGGCGTACGGGACGTCGTCGACCGCAACCGCCGCATCATGCGCATGCGCGCCGACCTCGCCGTCGGCGAACTCGACGACACCCGGCTGCCCCTGAGCCTCGCCACCATGCGCCAGGCACTGCGGGCCCGCGGCATCAACCTCGGCCCGTCACTCTGGGCCCTCACCGGCGGCGTGCCACCCCAGCGCGACCCGGAACCCCGAGAAGAGGATCCGCTGCCCGACCTGCGCCCCTGGGTGATCCGCGGCGGCATGAGCGGGCGCCGCGACCCCACCCCCGGTCAGCTGTCGTTGTTCTGAGCCGAAGACCCCGCCGACACCGTACGCAGGTCCAGGCTGTGCCGCACGAACGTGTCCAGGTTCCCGGCCGACCACCACAACACCCCGGCCCGGTACGCGATGCTCCCCGCGTCCGGGCTCACCAGCACCGTCCGCCGCGTCGCGACCTCGTGCACCAGCAGCTCGGCGTTGCCGGTCAGCTCCGACGCCGCGCCCAGCCGCACGTACACCTCGAACCGCCCCAGCGGCGCCACGTCCACCAGCTCCACGTTCACGTCCCCGCCCGCGACCTCCACCCGGTCCGAGCCGTCCGGGCGCATCAGCTCGATCCGGGTCCAGCCGTCGTCGTCGATCGACAGCACCCGGCACCGCTCCGCACCGCACTCGGTCGCCGCCCGCGGCGTCCCGGGCACCTCCCTCGACGCCCCGCTGACCGCGTCGATCAGCCGGGTCGCGCCGCGCGTGTCCGCCACGCCGTCGACCAGCCACGGCCAGCCCGCCAGCCGCCACGTACCGGCCTGAACCCGCACCTCCGTCTCTCCCCCGGTCAGCGCGACCGAACGCACCTCGGTGCTGTCCCCCGGGCCGGCCGCGGTCCACCGCACCCGCCCGTCCGCCACCACCAGGTCGTTCTCCGACCGATAGGTGCGCACCGCCCCGGCATCCGCAGTGATCCGCCGCGCGGGAACGGCCGCCGCCAGGGGCGCCTTCCACAAGGTCAGGGGCTTGCCGCGTACGCTCTCGAACCACACGATGGCGCCCGCTCCGGCCGCGACGGCGGGGAACGAGGGGCTGTCGGCCGCCGGCAGGGCGCGCAGTTCCCGCACGCTGACCTCCTCCGCGCGGTCGCCACCGACGCCCGACGGCCCACCGCTCGACGTCGGCCCGCTGCTCGATGCCGGCCCGGTGCTCGACGCCGGCCCGCTGCTCGACGCCGGCGCCACCACTGCCGAGTCCTCCACGCCCGTGCGGTACGTGCCGGGCGTCCGCGCGCCGGCCCTCGCCGCGCACGCCGAGCG
>CAKUMG010000137.1 GCA_934667465.1 uncultured Actinoplanes sp.
GGGCGAGCCGCTCGGGGAGCTTGGACTTGCGGTCGGCGGTGCGGCTGTCGACGCTCGGGCCGCGCGGGTCGTTGACCGACATGTCGGCGTCGACCGGCTCGTCGCACACCCAGCAGCGCCAGCCGTCGCGCTTCGCCACGTCTTCGAGGGAGCTCATCCGAGCACGGTAGCCGCTGCGCACCCGCCGGCCCTCATCGCCACTCGGCCCGCCCGCGGCGACCTCTACTGTGTGCTGATGGACGAGCTCCGATGGGTGACCTTGCGGGCCGGCGAGGCTGTCGCGCCGCAGCTCCTCGCCGCCTCGCGGGCCCGGCGCGGCCTGAGGTGTGCCGGCGCGGAGGTGGACGCCGGGGAGTTCCGGGCGGCCTGCCTGGCCGCCGGGGAGGCCGATCCGTACGGCCTGCGGCTCGGCGGGGCCCGGGTCACCGGCCGGCTGGACCTGCGGGCGTGCGATGTGCCCGTCCCGCTGCGCTTCACGTCCGGCGAGTTCACCGACCCGGTCAACGTCCAGGGCGCGAGCCTGCACGACCTGGTGATCCGCGGCGACGCGGCGACGGGCCGCAGGTCCGCGCTGCCCGGCCTGCTCGCCGCCGGGGCCAGGATCAAGCGCGACCTCGTGCTCTCCGGCATGACGGTCACCGGTAGCCTCCCCGCCCGGGCGGAGAGCCGCTCCTCGGCGAGCGTCTGGATCACCGAGGCGGAGATCGGCGGGAGCGTGTTCCTGCTGGCCTCGCCCGAGACCCGGCAGCGGTGCCGGGTGCGCGGCCGGATCGAGCTGAGCCACGCGACCGTACGGGGAGATCTGTTCATCCGGGACGCCGACCTGACCGCGCCGCCGGCCGGCGGCGGTGTGCACTTCTACAACGTCGCCTCGAGCACGGCCCGGGTCCTGCTCCTCGCACCACGGCTCACCCTGACCGGGGCGCTGCAGATCGAGGGGGAGACCGTGCTGCGGGGCGGCATCCACCTGCCCGGCGCCCAGCTGGGTGCCGGCCTGCGGCTGAGCGGCGCCCTGTGGAGCCCGGCGGACACGGCGCTCGACCTCTCCCAGTCCACCCTCGGCGGCGGCGTCGAAGCGGCCGGCGCCTCGATCGAGGGCACGATGAATCTGCGGAACGCCCAGGTGGAGGGCCCGCTCGTGCTGGAGCGGGCGGTCCTGGGCAAGCCGCGCGACCGGGTCTGCCTGTCCGCGGTCAATCTGCGGGTCACCGGTGACGTTCTCCTCGGCGGGCTGGCTGCCGTCGGTGGCTGCCTCAACTTCCGCGGGGCATCGATCACGGGCGCCTTCGACGCCGAGGACGCGTACGTGAGCAACCCCGGTGATCGGACCATCAGCTTGCACCGGGCGTACGTCACCGGCAACGTACGCCTCTGTGGCAGCTTCCGGTCGTCCGGCCAGGTCGTCCTCAACCGGGCGGTGATCGAGGGCCGGCTCCGTGCCGACGGCGCCACCCTCGCCTGGCGCCGCCCCGCCGCGCCCGCAGACCCGCCAGGCCGGGAGAACGAGCGCGACACCGCCTTCGAGGCCGTGTTCGCCGACTTCCGCGGGGGGATCGGGCTCGGCTGGAACGTCGTGGCGGGAACGGTCGACCTCACGGGTGCGACGACGACCTACCTCGCCGACCGGCCGGAACGGGACTGGCCCGCCGGGTCGCACGTGGGCGGCTTCGCCTACGCCCGGTTCGAGGCGGTCGGGTCCCGGGGCGGCGCGGTGTGGGGCCCGGCCGCCCGCATCGCCTGGCTGAGCCGGATGGGGACGCACGACCCGCGGGCGTGGGAGCACCTCGCGGCCGTGCTCCGGACGGCCGGCGACCGGGACGGCGCGGAGGCGGTCCTGGTGGCCCAGCTGCGGCGTGCCCGCCCCTTCCGGACCGCGCCGCGCCGCTTCTTCGACTTCCTGCAGGACGTCACCGTCCGGTACGGCTTCCGGCCCCAGCGCGCCGTCTACCTCCTGCTGGCGCTGATCGCCGCGGTCACCGTCGCGCTGTACCTCCCGGGCGTCCAGGATCGGATGCGCGCCACCGATCAGAACGCGCTCGTCTTCAGCCCGGCGGGCGCCCACCCGCTGCCCGGCGAGGCGAACCCCAGCGGCGAGTGCGGGAACGGCAAGGTCCGCTGTCTCAGCCCGTTCTTCTACGCCGTCGACACCGTGGTCCCGTTGATCGACCTGCACCAGCGGTCCACCTGGTACCCGGTGGACGAGCGGGACGGCCCGCTGCTCGGCTGGGCGCTCAATCTGTGCACGATCCTCGGGTGGGCGGCCTCCACCGTGTTCGCCCTGTCCTTCACCCGACTGGGCCGGGCAAGCTGAAGCCGAGCGAACGGAGGCCGCGGGCGAGCGGGTGGTTCAGACCGCGCCGGCTGCCATGTCGATGAGGCGGCCGAGGACGTGCTCGCCCCCGACGCGTACGCCGTCGTGCTCGTACTCGTTCGTCACCCACGCGCGCGCGTTGCCGACGGACGCGGCCGTCTCCAGGGACAGGGCCGCATCCACGTACATGTCGTCGTGGAAGATCGCCGCGCGCAGGGGCACCTCGTTGGCCGCCAGGCGCGCCGGGTCGTAGAGCGGTGCCCAGTCGTCCGCCGCGGCGAGCAGTTCGGCGGCGCCGGCGAAGGGGCGCAGGGCGGCGATGTCCCGGAACATCCAGGGGTACATCATCTCGCCCGTGAACAGCAGCGGGTCGGCGTCCTCCGCGAACTCGGGGCGCTCGCGCAGGGCCCGCTCGGCCGCCCAGCCGGTCGCCGCGCCCTGGCCGTAGATGTACTCCTGCAGCGCGAACAGCGGCTTGTCGACGAACCCGGTCTCGGTCATGACGTCGTAGCGGAACCTGTCGGACAGCTGGTCGCCGTGCCAGGCGCCCTCGTGGAGCCAGTGCACCGCCGCGTAGCCCGTGCTCATGCCGAACGCGGCGCCCAGGTGCCGCAGCCGCGCCACCGTCAGCCGGTCGCCGTCGGGCAGCCGCACGTCCTCGGCCGCCAGCCGGTCCGCGAGCCCGCGGACCAGCGCCCTGTCCTGCGGGTACGCGGCGTAGTACCCGGCGTTCTTCGCCGCCACGCGGGGGTACGTCCGCGCGTACACCTGCTCGGCCGTCGCCGTCAGCCCCGGCAGCCCGCCGGTGACGTAGCAGGTGCGCAGCCCCTCCGGCGCGAGCGACAGGTAGGTCAGCGTCACGAAACCGCCGTAGCTCTGCCCGAGCGTGTCCCAGGTCCGGCCGCCGGTCACCCGCTCGCGGAGGATCTCGGCGTCCCTGACGATGCTGTCGGCTCTGAAGAATTTGAGGTACGCGGCCAGGTGCGCATCGCTGCGCTCCCCGGCGGTCCGCCCGGTGATCGGCGTGCTCCGGCCGGTGCCCCGCTGGTCGAGCAGCAGCACGCGGTGCGACTGCACCGCCCGGGCCAGCCATCCCGCGGGACGGTGCGGCCGCGGCGAGGCCCCGCCCGGTCCGCCCTGCAGGAACAGCAGCCACGGCAGGTCGTCGCGCTCCCGCCCCGCGGCGACGACCTCGCGCGCGAACACGTCGATCCGCTCGCCGTCCGGCCGCGCGTGGTCCAGCGGCACGCTGACGACGTGGTCGGTGAGGGTGAGCCCGGGGTTGGCGATCATGGAACGAGCTTAGGCGGGGTGACGGCGGCACGGATCGCGGCCGCGACGACGTCGGTGGCGGCGGCGCGGAGCAGGTCGAAGGCGAGGGCGTCCGGCAGCGTGACCGGGCCGGAGGCGAGCGCGACCGCCGCGTCGCCGTCGTAGCGGGACGCGGCCGGGTGCAGTGCCCGGGCGAAGCCGGTGTGGGCGCTCTGCGCGAGCAGGAAACACTCGGTCTTGGTCAGCACGGCGTCGGTCAGCACCGCGGCGATCGTCGTGTTGGTCATCGGCTGGGGCGCTGTGATCGGGATCTCGCCGGGCGTGCCGTCGCGGGGCAGGACATCCCCCCATGCGTTGACGGCGACGACCGCAGCGACCCGGGCCGGTCCCACGGTGATCTCGGCGACTCCGAGCCCGCCCGGGTCGAGGCGGCCGCGCCACTTGCCGGTGGTGGCGCCCGTGCCCGCGCCCACCCGGCCCGTGGCGAACGGCTCACCGCCGAGCGCGGCGAGCGCGGCGAGGCGCCCGGACTCCGCCGTCGGGGGCTCGCCGCCCGCGGACGCGTCGAAGAGGGACATGCCGACCACGATGGGCACCGGCCCCGCGGAGGTCGGGAACCCGGCGCCACGCTCCCGGAGCAGCCGCGCCACGCCGTCGCCGGCCGCCAGCCCGAACGCGGAGCCGCCGGAGAGGACCACGGCGTCCACCCGGTCCACGAGCCGGGTCGGGTCGAGCAGGGCGAATTCGCGGGTCGCCGGGGCGCCGCCGCGGACCTCGCCCGAGCCCACCGTGCCCTCCGGGGGCAGGAGGACGGTCACGCCCGTGCCGTCGCCGGACCAATTACCCGCGTACGCGGTGAGCAGTTGCGGTGTCGCCATGACTCCAGCATGACGCGTGCCCACCATTGACACTGCCGGTGTCGTGATGACACCGTGAGTGTCATGAAGCGCGCGGCGGAGGAGCTTTACGAGGTGCTCCGGCACGTCCGGCCGCTGCACCAGTGGTCGGCCAAGGTCGTCGCGGACGCGCTCGCCGAGCACGAGGTGACGATGCCGATGCGGGCCGTGCTGGAGCGGCTGACGGACGGGCCGATGACCGTGCCGCAGGTCGCGCGGTCGCTGTGGCTGCCCCGGCAGGTGGTGCAGCGGCTGGCCGACGCCGCCGTGGCGCTGGGCTACGTGCGGTTCGCCGACAACCCGGCGCACCGGCGTTCGCGGCTGGCGGAGCTGACCGGCGAGGGGCGGCGCGTCTTCGCCGAGATCCACGCGCGCGAGCTGCGGGACCTCGAGGAGATCGCGCGCCGGCTGGATCCGGGTGATGTCACTGCCTGCGTACGGGTGATCGCGGCGCTCACCGCGCACACGCGCGACCTGGCCCGGCGCGGGCCCGGTGATCAAGGCTGGTCGACGCCCGGGCCGCGGCCCGGGGAGGAGGTTCGGTGATCAACTTCGAGGAGGCGGGGTCGGGACCGGCCGTGCTGCTGCTGCACGGCGGCGGGCTCGACCTGCGGTCCTGGGACGAGCAGGTGCCGGTGCTGGCCGCGGCGGGCTACCGGGTGATCCGGGCGGACGCGCGCGGGCACGGCAGGTCGCCGACGCCGACGACGCCGTTCCGGCAGTGCGACGACATCGCCGGGCTGCTGCGGCATCTGGGCATCGCCAGGGCGACCCTGGTCGGGCTCTCCATGGGCGGCGGGGCGGCGACCGACACCGCGCTGGAGCATCCGGAGCTGGTCGCGGGGCTGGCGGTGTGCGGGGCCGGCACGAACGAGCCGGTGTTCGAGGACCCGTGGCTCACCGGCCTGCAGGCGCAGATGGCCGCGGCCGAGCAGCGGCGGGACGCGCCGGCCTGGATCGAGCTGTTCCTGCGGGCGCTCGTGGTCGGGCCATACCGGGAGCCCGGCGAGCTGGACCAGGAGGTGCTGGGGCGCTGCCGCGAGATGGTGACCGCGACGGTCGCCACCCACGTGCGGCCGGACGCGGTGGCGCCGTCGCACGTCGCGGGCTCGTGGGGGCGGCTGGGCGAGATCGGGGTGCCGGCGCTGGGGATCTACGGGACGCTGGACGCCGTGGACCACGTGGCCATGGTCGAGCGGTTCGCGGCCGCGGTGCCCGGCGCCGGGCTCGCCTCCGTCGCGGGGGCGGCGCACATGCCGCCGATGGAGCAGCCGGGCGCCTTCAACGAGCTTCTGCTGGATTTCCTGCGCTCCGCTCCTTGATTCCTTCTGTGCCGGCTCTTGCCGAGTCGAAGAACTCGGCGATCAGGTCGGCGGCGCTGACGTCCCGGTTGGTGGCGCCGAGCACGAACGGGGCCCTGCGCGGGCCGGGGATCGTGTGGCCTCCACCATGGACCGTGACGAGGATCACCGGATGGCGGCCCTCCTGCCGGTGCTCGGTGCGCTCGACCGTGGTGCCGGGCAGCGTCGTGCTGACCGGGGTGACGGTGATGCCGTTGCGGCGCGCGAAGTAGGCCGCGGTCTCCGGGGCGGAGAGGCTGCGGCCGCCCACCTTGAACACCTTGCGGGCCCACCAGCGCATCTCGCCACCCTGGTAGGCGACGATCGGGTCCTTCGTGCCGTGCATGACGAGCACCGGCAGTCTCCCGCCGCCCGCCGGCCCGGCCACTGCGAAGTTCTCCGGGGCGGGCATCGTCGCGCCGAGAACGGCGGCACCCGCGATCAGCTCCGGCGCCTCGTGGGCCAGCCGCATCACCATCTGCCCGCCGTTGGAGTACCCGACCGCGAGAACCCGGCCGGTGCCGTGCGATGCGGTGACGCGGCCGACGACCGCCCGCGTGAACGCGACATCGTCGATCTTCTCCACGCGCGCCGGGAACGAGCTCTGGCGGCGCGCGTCGTTCCAGTTGCCCCGGTAGCCGTCGAGGTAGACGATCACCGCGTCGCCCCGCTCGGCCCGCGCATCGAAGGCGCCCCCGGTGAACTTCCGGTGCACCGCGCCGGTCTGCTTCGAGCCGTGGAAGACCAGGACCAGGTCGCGGCCGGGCCTGCCGTCCGCCGCTCCCACGATCTCGTAGGTCCTGGTCCTGCCGCCCGCTTCGACGCTGTCGCGCATTGCCGCCTCCACTGATCGGATTATCTATCCGTTCCACCGTAGCACGCAGCGGATCAATCATCCGCTGCCGCGGAGCTCCGCCGATGGCGTCAAGGCGACAGCGGCGGGGTCGGATCGTGAGCTGTGGTGTCACGGGCCCGGCTGTCAGCGTCGGCGGCAGTGGGTCCACGACAAGGAGGTCACCATGACCCAGGCCAACCCCAAGACACGTACGCTCGCCGAGCGCGGCAGCATCCGCGCGTTCCGCGCCGGGCCGCAGATCCTCATCGTCGCCGAGGGCAAGCTGCCGAGCCCCGGCTTCGAGGTCGACATCGCGCCCAACCCGCGGCGGATCTTCCCGCAGCAGTTCGACCTGGTCCGGATCACCCTGCCGGGCATCTTCCCGCAGGTGGTCACCCCGTACCAGCACTCCGAGGCCGTCCTGTTCCCGACCGGGCAACCCACGGTGACCGTGCACCACGCCGAGGGCTCGGACGAGGTCGAGATCAAGGAGAGCGGGCCGCAGCTCGCGGCCTTCCGCGCCGCGGTGTCCGAGCGCGACGACGAGGCGACCGGCTTCTCGAAGAAGCTCAGCTTCGACGAGGCGTTCGCGAACGCGGTGGCCGCGCTGCCGCCGAGCAAGAGCCCGGTCGCCGACGGCATCGAGACCATCGTGGTGCAGGAGATCGGCGGCCTCTTCGGCGGCTTCTTCCCCCGCCGCGAACTCTTCGTCCGCGTCCGCCGCACCGCCGTCTCCTGAGCCATCCCGCCCCGCGCCTGCCCGTGGGCCGGACCGGGGCGCGCTCGTCCGTGAACCGGGCCGCCGCCAGCCCACCCGCGGTCCGCTTCCCGCGGGCGCCCGCTCGGGTTCGGTTCGAGCGCGCGCCCACCGCCGGACCGGCTCCGGCGCGAGCCTGCCCGGGGCCCCGGACCGGCCCACGAGCGAGCGCGCGCCGGATCGGGCCGCGGGCGGGCCGAGCGCCAGGGCGCGGGCGGTCAGCGTTTGAGGGACGCGCGCAGAGCCCGTACGAGGATGCCGGGTGTGGCGAGGGAGCCCGGATGGGCGAGCATCGTCGTCACCCGGGCGATCTGGCGGCCGACGACGGCGTCCCGGCCGGCGGCTCCGAAGATCAGCCCGCTGACCCGGCGGAGCAGGCGGTAGCCCGGCGGGTAGGGGCCGTCCACGTGCGGCAGCCCCAGGTCCGCCACCGTCGAGGTCTGCCAGGCGGCGTCGACGACCACGCGGACGTCGGTGAAGTAGCCGCGCGCGGGCAGGTCCAGGTCGGGGTTGCCGCGCAGGTGGAGCGCCAGGCACGAGGCGTGCAGCATGGCCGACGTCATGCCCTGCCCGTAGACGGGGTTGAACGAGGCGACGGCATCGCCGGCCACGACGAGCCGGGCCGGGAAGCGGTCCAGCTCGTCGAAGTCGCGGCGCCGGCTGTCGGCCTGGTGATAGGTGGCCACCTCGCCCGCCCACGGTGCGGTGGTGGCCACCTCCCCGAACTCGGGCGGGAAGTGCTCCTTGCACCGGCGCACGTAGTCGTCGCGGTCGCGGGTGGGCTTGTCGTCCGCGTACCCGGAGACCAGCATCGTCCAGCGGTCACCCTCGATCGGGGTGAAGCCGCCGATCCGCGGCGTCCGCCCGTCGCCCGGGGTGGTGATCGAGATGCAGGACCAGACCGTGGCGCCGGCGGGGCGGTGGAACTTCGCCGTCGCATAGTTGAGCTGGATGTTCATCCGCTGCATCGGCGGGCGCGGGAACCCGTACCCCTCGATCCAGTCGCCGAGCCGGCTGGACCGGCCGGTGGCGTCGACGACGAAGTCCGCGGTCAGGTCCTCGGCCGTCTCCGCGCCGGCCGGGACGTAGCGGACGCCGATCACCTTGCCGCCGGCGATCGCGAGGCCGTCCGCGCGCCCCTGCAGCGTGCGGACGTTCGGCAGCGCCAGCACCCGGTGCCGGATCAGCGCCTCGAGGAACGGGCGGCTCGACGCCAGCGCCTTGACCCCCAGGGACTCGGACGGCTCGGCGCCGGCATGACCGTCCATGATGAAGCGCCCTGTCCCGGGCGGCTGCTCGGGGGCACCGGCCGCGCGCGCCGCGGCCTCGAAGCCCGGGAACCACCGCTCGAGCTGAGCCTGCCCGGACGGCAGCAGCGCATGCACGTGCGCGCCCTGCGGCACCCCGGGCCGGGGCGCGACCGCGCCCACCGGGTCAGCCGCGAGCCGTGCGTCCGGGACGTCGAGGGCCCGCAGGTCGTCGCGCTCGACGATCACCACCTCGGCGGCGTGGTCACTGAGCGCGCGGGCGGCCATCAGCACCGCGACGCTGCCGCCCAGGACGACCGCCCGGCCCAGGCCGGCCCGGGCACCCTTCTCCCCCGCTGCCGCGGAGATCTCCGCGAATCGCTGCGCCGCTGACATGGCACCCCCTGTGCGGATCACCCTATCGAAGGATCGGAACCGGTCAATGCCCGCCGTGCCGGGTCGGTGACGGTGGGCGCCACCTGCCACAATCGCGATCATGTGGTGGTTGTGGGTTGCCGGCACGGTGGTGCTGGCTGGGGCCGGTTTCGCCGCGACGGCCGTCCCCCGGCTGCGCCTGCGGGCGTCCTCGCGGCGGACGGCCTGGTCCGCGGCGCACGCCGCGATCGCCTCCGCCGGGGTGAGCCGGGACGCCTGCCGGGACGCGGTCCCCGAGGCCGCGCAGCTGCTCGCGCGGGCCGAGGGAATCGCGGCCGGCCGGGGCGGGGACAGCGCCGCGACCGAGGCGGCGGAGCTGGCCCGGCGTGCCGACCGGCTGTGGCGGGCCGCCGCATGATCCTGCCCTCGGCACGCTGGGCCGCGCTGGCGCTCGCGGTCACGTTCCTCGCGGCCTTCCTGCTGGCCCAGCGGCAGACCTCGGACATCACCTACGGCGATTCCCCCGGCGCGGCCGCCGTCGAGGGCGCCCGGACCGGACCGGGCGACGGCTCGGTGCCGTCGACGGCCGAGATGACGGCGCTCGTGCGGGCCGAGCAGGTGGTGCGGCTGCCCGGCGCCGTCGCGCAGTGGGACACCGGCCTGGTCGACGCGGCCCTGGCCGGCAGCGACCTGCGGATCCTGGTGGCGCCGCCGGGGCTCGACGACGACGAGCGCGACCGGGTCCGCGAGGTCGAGGACGCCGAGGTCCAGATCATCGGCACGCAGGTCTTCGCGAGCCCGGGACAG
>CAKUMG010000138.1 GCA_934667465.1 uncultured Actinoplanes sp.
GTTCAGGTCACGGTCGGCAACGCCGCCCCGGCGGCCTCGGACGACGTGGCGACGACGCCGTACCTGACGGACGTGGTGATCGACGTCCGCGGCAACGACAGCGACGCCAACGGTGACGACCTGAGCATCATCTCGGTCAGCACCCCGGGGCATGGCACGGCCGACATCACCGCGGGCAAGGTCACCTACCGCCCGGCGGCGAAGTTCTCCGGCACGGACACCTTCACCTACACGATCTCCGACGGCAGTGCGACCTCGTCGGCGACGGTCACCGTGACCGTGGAGAACGCCGACCCCGAGCTCGCGAACATCACCGCGGCCACGGGCCACGCCGAGCCCCTCACGATCGACGTGGTGGCCCGCGCCAAGGACCCGAACGACGACCCGATGACGATCACGGGCACCGGCCCGGCCGCGCACGGCACGGTCACCGTCGACCAGGACGGCAAGCTGGTCTACGAGCCGGTCAGGGGCTTCTCCGGTACGGACACCTTCACCGTCACGGTCGGCGACGACCGGGGCGGCGTGGTCACGGCCACGGTGACCGTCACGGTCGCCAACGGCGTGCCCGTCGCGAAGCCCGACGCGGTCACCGCCGAGTCGAACCTCGCGCTGCCCATTCCCGTGCTCGCCAACGACACCGACCCGAACGGCGACCCGCTGACCGTCACCGTGGACACCCCGCCGGCGCACGGCACCGTCACGGTCGGCCCGGACGGCGTCGTCACCTACAAGTCCACCCCGGGCTACGTGGGCCCGGACAGCTTCCACTACACGGTCACCGACGGCCGGGGCGGCACGGACGGCGCCGCCGTCACGATCGTCGTCGTCAACTCGCCCCCGGTCGCCCGGAACGACGCGACCAGCACGCCCACCGACACCCCGGTCACGCTGACCGTGCTGCAGAACGACACCGACCCCAACGGCGACCCGATCGCGGTCGTCGCCTTCACCAACGGCGCGCACGGGACCGTCACGATGACCGGCGGCAACCTGGTCTACGCCCCCGCGACGGGCTTCTCCGGCACGGACACGTTCACCTACACGATCGAGGACGCGCCGGGGAACCGGGCGACAGCCGTCGTCACCGTCACGGTCCTCAACGCCGCCCCGATCGCGGTGGCGGACACCGCGGCGGCCCAGCCCGGCCGGCCCGCCGTCATCAGGGTGCTCGCCAGCGACACCGACCCGAACCTGGGCCAGAAGCTGCGCCTGACCACGGTGACCAAGCCGGGCAAGGGCACCGCCGTGGCCAACGCGGACGGCACCGTCACCTACACCGCCGCGGCCGGAGCCACCGGCACGGACACCTTCGAGTACACGGTGACCGACGACGCCGGCGGCGAGGACACGGCGACCGTCACGGTCACCCTCCGCCCGCTGCCGGTCACCGTCCCGGACCGGGCGGCCACGCCCTCGGGTTCCGCGGTGGACGTGAACGTGCTCGGCAACGACACGACCAGCACGGGCGGCGCCCTGACGCTGGTCTCGGTCACCGCGCTGAAGAACGGCACCGCGGCGGTCGTGGACGGCAGGGTCCGCTACACGCCCCGGGCGGGCTTCGCCGGCACCGACACCTTCACGTACGTCGTCCGGGACAGCGACGGCGGCGAGTCGACCGGCACGGCCACCGTGGAGGTCGCGAACGCCGTGCCGGTCGCGACCGCCGACCGGGCCGCGGTGGCCCGGAGCGGGAAGACCGACATCGACGTGCTGGCCAACGACACCGACGTCAACACCGGCCAGAAGCTCATGATCGCCTCGGTCGGCAAGCCGGGGCACGGCACCGCGGTCGTCCGGGACGGCAAGGTCCGCTACACCCCGGAGGCCGGCTGGACCGGCACCGACACGTTCACCTACGTCGTCGACGACGGCAACGGCGGCACCGCCACGGGCACGGTCGAGGTCACGGTCAGCGGCGAGGCCCCCGTGGCGCTGCCGGACACCGCGACGACGCCGTACCAGAAGCCCGTCGTCATCGAGGTCCTGGCGAACGACCTGGACCCGGACGGCGACCCGCTCACCGTCACCGGCGTCACCGCGCCGGACCACGGCACGGCGACCGTGACCGGCACCGCGGTGCGCTACACCCCGCCCGCGGGCTGGTCCGGCACGGCGACGTTCACGTACACGATCACCAACGGCACGACCAGTTCCACGGCGACCGTCACGGTCCGGGTCGGCGACGCCCCGGCGGTGCCCGACAGGTCGGCCACCGCCCGGCCGGGCTCCCCGATCACGATCCCGATGCCCACCAGGGACAAGAACGCGAAGCCGGTCACCGTGGTCACGATCGGCAAGCCGGCCCACGGCAGGGCCACGCTGAACGCGGACGGCACGGTCACCTACGTGCCCGAGGCGGGCTTCGCCGGCGCGGACAGCTTCGCCTACTCGGCGGTCGACGCGGACGGCAACATCGCCACCGGCACCGTCCGGGTCATGGTGGCCGGCACCGCGGCCGCGCCGAAGGCCCGCGACGACAGGGCCACCGTCGACGCCGGCAAGTCCGTGATCATCAACGTGCGCAACAACGACACGGACGCGCAGACCGTCGTGAAGGTGGGCAAGCCCCGGCACGGGCACGCGGTCGTCAACGCCGACGGCACGATCACCTACGCGCCGGACGACTCCTACCGGGGCGGCACGGACACCTTCACCTACACGATCAGCGACGGCAGCGGCGGCACCGCACAGGCCACCGTCACGGTCACGGTGGAGAAGGCGGGCGGCGGCTCGCTGGTCAGGCTGCCCCGGACCGGCGCCGACCTGATGTCGGTCGGCGGCGTGGCCATCCTGACGCTGCTCGTCGGCGCGGCGCTCTTCTGGTTCGGCGGCCGCACCCCGGCCTGGCTGACGGCCGGCGGCGAGGACCGCGGGCCCGGCCGGCACCGGCCCGGCAAGCACGCCGTACGGGGCTGACGCTCCGCGGGAACGGAAAAGCGGGCCACCCCGGCAGGGGTGGCCCGCGTTTCGCGAAAGGGGGTGGACTCAGAAGTCCATGTCCCCGCCGCCCGGGGCACCGGCCGGGGCCGGGTTCTTCTCGGGCTTGTCGGCCACGACGGCCTCGGTGGTGAGGAACAGCGCGGCGATCGACGCGGCGTTCTGCAGCGCCGAGCGGGTGACCTTGGCCGGGTCGATGATGCCCGCGGCCAGCAGGTCGACGTACTCGCCGTTGGCGGCGTTGAGGCCGTGACCGGCCTCCAGGTTGCGCACCTTCTCCACCACGACGCCGCCCTCGAGGCCGGCGTTCACGGCGATCTGACGCAGCGGGGCGTCGAGCGCGACCTTGACGATGTTGGCACCGGTGGCCTCGTCGCCCTGCAGGTCCAGCTTGTCGAACGCGGTCTTGCCGGCCTGCACGAGCGCCACGCCACCGCCGGGCACGATGCCCTCCTCGACGGCCGCCTTCGCGTTGCGAACGGCGTCCTCGATGCGGTGCTTGCGCTCCTTGAGCTCGACCTCGGTGGCCGCGCCGACCTTGATGACCGCAACGCCGCCGGCCAGCTTGGCCAGGCGCTCCTGCAGCTTCTCGCGGTCGTAGTCGGAGTCCGACTTCTCGATCTCGGCGCGGATCTGGTTGACCCGGCCCTGGATCTGCTCGGCGTTGCCGGCACCGTCGACGATGGTGGTCTCGTCCTTGGTGATGACGACCTTGCGGGCCTGGCCCAGCAGGCTCAGGTCGGCGGCGTCGAGCTTGAGGCCGACCTCCTCGCTGATGACCGTGCCGCCGGTGAGGATGGCGATGTCGTCGAGCATGGCCTTGCGGCGGTCACCGAAGCCCGGGGCCTTGACGGCGACGGACTTGAAGGTGCCACGGACCTTGTTGACGACCAGGGTCGCCAGGGCCTCGCCCTCGACGTCCTCGGCGATGATGATCAGCGGCTTGCCGCCCTGCATGACCTTCTCGAGGACGGGGAGCAGGTCCTTGACCGCGGAGATCTTGCTGTTCGCGATGAGGATGTAGGGGTCGTCGAAGACGGCCTCCATGCGCTCCGCGTCGGTCATGAAGTAGGCCGAGATGTAGCCCTTGTCGAAGCGCATGCCCTCGGTGAGCTCCAGCTCGAGCCCGAAGGTGTTGCTCTCCTCGACGGTGATGACGCCTTCCTTGCCGACCTTGTCCATGGCCTCGGCGATGATCTCGCCGACCGTGGAGTCACCGGCGGAGATGGAGGCGGTGGAGGCGATCTGCTCCTTGGTCTCCACGTCCTTCGCGAGCTGCGAGAGGCCCTCGGAGACGCTGGCGACGGCGGCCTCGATGCCCCGCTTGAGGGCCATCGGGTTCGCGCCGGCGGCGACGTTGCGCAGGCCCTCGCGGACCAGCGCCTGGGCCAGGACGGTCGCCGTCGTCGTGCCGTCACCGGCGACGTCGTCGGTCTTCTTGGCGACCTCCTTGACCAGCTCGGCGCCGATCTTCTCGAAGGTGTCCTCGAGCTCGATCTCCTTGGCGATCGACACACCATCGTTGGTGATGGTGGGAGCGCCCCACTTCTTCTCGAGCACGACGTTGCGGCCCTTGGGGCCGAGCGTCACCTTGACGGCGTCGGCGAGCTGGTTCATGCCACGCTCGAGGCCGCGACGAGCTTCCTCGTCGAATGCGATGATCTTGGCCATACGGCTGTGTCCTCCTGGACATTCGCGGTGCCGGGCCTCGTCGGCCCGCTCTCCGCATCGTCGAGAATGCTGTGGACGTCGCCACCTGGCGATGCGACGTCCTCAGGCCGAGCCGGATAGCCCGCGACGACCGGTCCCGCACCCCGGTGCCGATGGCAGCACCGCGGCCGTGGACCCCACCGTCCCGACCTGCTGGCACTCACAGGTCGCGAGTGCCAAGACCTTGTTTAGCACTCCCCCGGGTCGAGTGCAAGGACAACAGCCAGGTTGGCGGCACCGGCGCAACACCTCGTTGATCACGATGCGTGAACGATCCGCAGCCCACGAAACCGGGCCGGGCCGGCGCCACGACGGCGATCACCCAGCTCGGCGACCACCTCCGGGAGGACCCGCCCGAGACACATCCCGTACACCTGTCCGTAATGAGTTATTTGACCGATTCAATCCGGACAGGTCAATGCTAAATTGGCCGTCGCTCCTGGTCCGCGTCCATCCGTCGGCAATTGACGCGGCGTGTAGCGTGCCGGGAGCGGCGAGCCAGCCGAGAGACAGTGGGCGGTCCGGCCTCGACCGGATTGAGGAGTGAGCGGAGTGGACAACCGTATTGTCGGCGCGGACGACAGCGCCCACCTACGGGAGGCGGCAGCCCAGCGGATCCCGGCGCAGCGATCACCCAGCGTCACGGATTCCGCCGAGGACCAGCCCACGCGTCCGAGCGTCAGCACGAGGCCCCTGCTGAGCGTCGTGGTGCCCGCCCACGACATCGAGACCTATCTCGACGAGTGCCTCACCTCGCTCTCCCGGCAGACCTACACCAACCTCGAGATCGTCGTCGTGGACGACGGCTCGGTCGACGGCACCGGCGCGATCGCCGACGCGTGGGCCGCCAAGGATTCCCGCTTCAAGGCGATCCACCAGGAGGAGAGCGGGCCGGGCATCGCGCGCAACACCGGCATCGCCGCGGCCAAGGGCACGTTCCTGGCGTTCTGCGACGGCGACGACATCGTGCCGTCCTACGCCTACGAGATGCTGATCAACACCCTGGACCACACCGGCTCCGACTTCGCCTGCGGCGGGGTCCGGCTGCTGACCTCCAAGGGCGCCGCGCCGTCGGGCATGCACACCGCGATCTTCGGCAAGACCGTGCTGCGCACCCACGTCCGGGAGCGGCACGCGCTCCTCAAGGACCGCACGATGTGGAACAAGGTCTACCGCCGCCGGTTCTGGGACGAGAACGGCATCACGTTCCCCCCGGGCCTGCACGAGGACATCCCGCCGTCGCTGATCGCGCACGCCATGGCCACCACCGTCGACATCCTCAACGTGCCGGTCTACTACTGGCGCCGCCGCGAGGCCGGCGAGCGGTCGATCACCCAGCGCCAGAACGACTGGACCACCACCGGCGACCGCTTCGGGGCGATCGACACGGTCCGCAGCTTCCTCGAGAGCCACGGCCAGGACGAGGTCAAGGAGGCGTACGACTACAACGTGCTCGTCGACGACTTCGCCATCGTCGCCCGCCAGCTGCCCGACGCCGACCCGGAGTTCCAGGCGGCGTTCATGCGCGAGGTCAAGCTCTTCCTCACCCGGGTGTCGCCGGCCACGTTCGACCGGCTGCCCCCGAAGTTCAAGGTGCTCTGGCACCTCGTCCGCCAGGACAAGCTGGCCCAGGTCGTCGAGGTGCTGCAGGCCAGCCGTCCCGGCATGACCATCGGCACCAAGCACGAGGGCAGCAAGCGCTACGCCGAGCTGCCGTTCCTGGACGACCCGTCGGCCGGCGTCCCGCGCGAGTTCTACGAGCTCGGCAAGCCCGCGCTCCGCAGCCGGGTCACCGAGATCACCTGGCGCGACGGCAAGATGGTGATCCGCGGTTACGCCTACGTGGACGGCACGGCCGCCAACTCCCGGTGGACCTCGGTGCGCGTCATCCGGCTGCGCGAGCGCAAGACCGGCCGCACGATCACCCTGCCCGCCACCCCGCGCCGCGAGCCCGAGGCGACCGCCACCTCCAGCCGCCCCAACCAGTCCTACGACTGGTCCGGCTTCGAGGTCACCGTCGACCCCGCCGCCCTGCAGTCCGGCGGCCGCTGGGGCGAGGGCCGCTGGCAGCTCGCGGTCGGCGTCCTCTCCGGCACCAAGCTGCGCAAGAACCGGCTCAAGGTCGGCGCGTTCCCGACCAAGCTGCGCCTCACGCCGCAGGTCCTCGACGCCTCCACCCAGATCACCCCGGTGACCGACGGCGCCAACATCATGCTGCGCATCGACAAGGTCTCCGCCAAGGCGACCTCGATCGCGTTCGAGGACGACAAGCTGGTCATCGCCGGTCACGTCCTCGGCAGCCAGCCGAGCGCCGGACGGATCCGGCTGTGCCGCATCCCCGACATCGCCGACGCCCACGCGGCGGTCGAGTTCGGCGAGACCCGGCGCGGCAGCACGCCGTTCCGCGCGGTCGTGGATCTCAAGGACCTGTTCGCCGACGCCGGTCCCGCGGTCATGCCCCCGCCGGGCGGCCCGATGGACCGCTGGCGCATCCAGATGGGCTTCTTCAGCGGCGGCCAGCAGTCCGAGCACCTGCTCAGCGAGGACCTGCCGGACGCGCGGACCGTCGCGTTCGAAAGGCACGTGTTCGTCCGGCGCTCCACCGCGGGCTTCCTGTGGCTGTGCGCCCGCGCCCAGGGCCCGGTGGCGAACTCCGCCGCGTGGGAGCCCGACGGCACGCTCGTGCTGAGCGGCGACTTCCGGCCGGCCGACGGCCCGCCGGAGCTCAAGCTCCGCACCCGCAGCGGCACCGACGACCGCCCGCTCGAGGTCACCGTCGACGGCGACCAGTGGGTCACGCGGGTCAACCCGAGCAAGATGCCGTCCTGGGGCGGCGTGATCGAGCTGCGGCCCTCGCTCTGGGACTTCCTGGTCTCGCACAACGCCGAGGGCCCCAACAGGTTCACCAACCTGGTCGTGGCGAACGCCGTCCGGGCGATGTGCCCGGCCTACTCCCCCGACGAGCACCGCGAGTTCCTGCTGGAGCTGTCCGACGGCGACTTCGTGGCGCTGCGCGCGGGCTCGGTGCTCAAGGTCGAGGAGCGCGGCGCCTATGCCCGCACCCAGCTGCGCGAGAAGCGCACGGCGACCCTGCGCCGCAGCCCGCTGCGCGACGTCGTGCTGTTCGAGTGCTTCGGCGGCCGGCAATACTCCGACAGCCCGAAGCGGATCCACGAGGAGATCCTCCGCCGCGGCCTGCCGCTCGAGGCGCAATATCTCTCCGTCCGCGACGGCCAGGCGCCCGTGCCGGAGACGCTCACCCCGGCCCGCCTCGGCGGCACCGAGTGGTACGACGCGCTGGCCACCGCCCGCTTCATCGTCACCACCTCGCACCTGCCGGACTGGTTCGTGCGCCGCCCGGGGCAGGTCGTGGCGCAGATCTGGCACGGCACCCCGCTCAAGCGGCTCGCGTTCGACGTCACCGACATCCGCCACGCGGACTGGAACTACCTCGAGCGGGTAGAGCGCGAAACCCCCAACTGGTCGTTCCTGGTGTCGCCCAACACCTTCAGCACCCCGATCCTGCAGCGGGCGTTCCGCTACCAGGGCGAGATGCTCGAGTCCGGCTACCCCCGCAACGACGTGCTGGTCGACCCGGACCCGGTGGCCATGGCCGCCATCCGCCGGCGCATCGGCCTCCCCGAGGGCAAGCGGGTCGTGCTCTACGCCCCCACCTGGCGTGACGACGAGTTCTACGGCTCGGGCCGCTACAAGATGTCGATGCAGCTCGACCTCGCCGCCGCCCGGCGGGCGCTCGGCGACGACCACGTCCTGCTGGTGCGCCGCCACCCCAACGTCGTCGACCCCATCCCGAACGACGGCTCGGGCTTCGCGATCGACGTGTCGACGTACCCCGACATGGCGGACCTCTGCTCGATCGCGGACGTGCTCATCACGGACTACTCCTCGGTGATGTTCGACTTCGCCAACACCGGGCGGCCGATCCTGCTCTTCACGTACGACCTCGAGCACTACCGGGACCGGCTGCGCGGCTTCTACTTCGACTTCGAGCGCGAGGCACCCGGCCCGCTCCTGATGACGTCCGACGACGTGATCAGCGCGCTGACCGAGGTCGCGGCGGACCCGACGGCCTACCAGGACGAGCGCGCGGCGTTCAAGGCGCGCTTCTGCGACCTGGACGACGGCAAGGCGACCGCGCGGGTGCTCGACCGGATCCTGGAGCTCGGCGGCTGATCGCACCGGGCCGGGACGCCGATTCTCACGGTGTGCCGGCCCGGTCCCGATCTTCCGGCACCTACGAGCGGAACGTCCGCGCTCTCCGGCACCACGAGCGCGGCGTCCGGGCTCTGCGGGCACCACGAGCGCGGCGTCCGGGCTCTCCGGGGCACCATGATCGCGGCGATTCCGGCATCCGGGTTGCCGGTGGCGCCCCCACCGGGTAGGCAGGCACCATGACCAGCACCCTGGCCCCGACGCTGACCGTGCACCGGGTGAGGCCCGACGACGCGGCGCGGATGCGGGCACTGCGCCTCGAGATGCTGGCCGACAGCCCGCTCGCGTTCCTGGAGACGCTCGCGCAGGCCGCCGCCCGGCCGCACGCCGACTACCGCCGCCGCATCGTGCAGGCCTCGACGGGCGGGCAGCTCGCCCAGTTCGTCGCCGATCCCGGCGGGCGGCTCGTGGGGCACGCCGGGGGCACCGTCCTGCCCGAGGCACCCGGGGCGACGGTGATCTTCGCGGTCTACATCACGCCCGCCTCGCGCGGTCAGGGCGTGCTCGCGGCGCTGGTGGACGCGGTCGCCGAGTGGTCGCTGGCCTGCGGGCGCGACGAGCTGATGCTGGAGGTCGTGGTCGGCAACGACCGGGCCGTACGGGCCTACGAGCGGCTCGGTTTCGAGGACACCGGGGTGCGCGTGCCCCACCCCGTCGTGCCCGCGCTCCGCGAGCTGCAGATGCGCCGCCGCGCCTGACAAGGCCGTGGTAGGCCACCACTCATGGAACGGGCCCGAGATGAAGCGGCCCGCCACGGGGTAAGGGAACAGCATGAGACGCACGGTCCGGGCACTGCTGACCGCGGCCAACGGGACGACCGGGGCCGGCATGCTGCTGGCGCTGGCCACCCGGTCACGGCTGCGCCGGGGGCGCGACGGCGTGCTCGTGGCCGAGAACTACCGGCTGC
>CAKUMG010000139.1 GCA_934667465.1 uncultured Actinoplanes sp.
AAGCTCGGGGTTGGCCCGGCGGCTGCCGATGCTCGAGGTGTTGACGATCGCGCCGCCGCCGTGGCCGCGCATGAGGGCCGCCTCGGCGTTCATGGCGGTCCAGTGGGAGCGGAAGTTGACGGCGAACTGCTCGTCGATCTCCTCGTCGGCGGTGGTGTCCAGCGGGCCCGGCCGCTGGATCGCCGCACCGTTGTTGAACGCGCCGTCGAGCCGGCCGTGCAGCTCGCCTGCCCGCGCCACCGCGGCGCGGACGCTCGCGCGGTCGGCCAGGTCCAGCGCGACGGCATCGGCGACGCCGCCGTCGGCGCGGATCTCGGCCACGATCTTGTCGAGGGCCTCGGTGCCGCGGGCGGCGAGCACGACGGCGGCGCCCTCCCGGGCGAAGAGCCGGCCCGCGGCGGCACCGATGCCGCGGCTGGCGCCGGTGATGAAAATGACCTTGCCGGAGAGCAGGCCGAGGGGTGCGGAGGTGCTGGTGTCTGTCATGTCCACCATGTCAGCCCGGATCGCGGCGCGCAGGCAGGCACAGGCTGTACCAGGATCGGCGGGGCCCGGCGGGGCAGACTGGGGTCATGGACAAGCAGCAGCTGGCGGCCTTCCTCCGCAGCAGGCGCGAGCGACTCCGGCCGGAGGACGCGGGCCTGCCCGCCGGGCCCCGCCGCCGGACCCCGGGCCTGCGCCGCGAGGAGGTGGCGGTCCTCGCCCACATCTCGACGGAATACTACGTCCGGCTCGAGCAGGGCCGCGCCCCGCGCCCGTCGGCCGAGGTCCTGGCCGGCATCACCGCCGCCCTGCGCCTCACCGACGCCGAGTCCGCCCACCTCCACCTGCTCGCGGGCACCGCCCCGAACCGCTCCGGCCTGCACCGCCGCGACGTCCGCCCGAGCATCCTGGCCCTGCTCGAACGGCTGCCCCAGACGGCCGGCTTCGTCACCTCCGCGATCTTCGAGGTGCTCGCCTGGAACGACCTGGCCGCCGCCCTCATGGAGGACTACGGGATCGCCGAGGACCGCAACCTCGCCCGCAAGGCCTTCGCCGACCCGCCCCTCTACGGGGTCTCCGACGCCACCGAGTTCCGCCACAGCGTCGTCATGGGCCTGTGCGCCACCCTGGCCCGCTACCCCACCGACCCGGAGGTGACCGGCCTGGTCGAGGAGCTGCGCGCGAGCAGCCCCATGTTCGCTCGCCTCTGGGAACGCCACGACGTCCAGGCGGCCCCGATGCTGACCAAGACCTTCCACCACCCGGCCGTCGGCCCGGTCACCGTCGACTGCGACACCATGACCCTCACCGACCGCGACCAGACCCTCGTCCTCTACACCGCCCCCCAGGGCTCCCGCGACGCCGAGGCCCTGTCCCTCCTCAGCGTCCTCGGCGCCGACGGCGTCACCTCCCTCAGCCGGAGCTGAAGACCAGCTCCCTCGTCAAGCATGTCGGTGCAGCTTCAACTTCGACTGCTACACTTGCTTCGGTTATTTCGATTAGCTCGGCGAGGAGGCTCCCGTGTCGCGTACAGCTCCGCCACCCGGCCACGACGAGACGGTCGTCGCCGCGGAGGCCCTCGGCAGGATCCAGGCCTATCTCACGGCGCACCCGGACGGCCCCGCCATGGTGCACCTGTCCGACGACGCGGACACCCGGCTCGTGGTGCCACGCCCAGCCGTGGAGCTCCTGGCCCGCATCCTGGCGCACATGGCCGCCGGGCGAGGCGTCTCGGTCGTCCCGGAGCATGCGGAACTCACCACCCAGCAGGCCGCCGACCTGCTCAACGTGTCCCGGCCCTACCTGATCGGGCTCCTCGACGCCGGGGAGATCGAGTACCGCAAGGTCGGCACGCACCGCCGGATCTTCGCCGGGTCGCTCGTCGCCTACAAGCAGCGTGACGACGCCCGACGCCGCGTCGCCGCGGACGAACTGGCCCAGCAGACGCAAGATCTGGGCCTGGAGTGAGAATCAGTGGCCTTCGCCGTCATCTATGACGCCAGCGTGCTCTACCCGAGCACCCTCCGCGATCTCCTGATCCGGATCGCCCAGACCGGCTTGGTACACGCCCGCTGGACCGAGATGATCCTGGACGAGATGTTCGACGCGATCAAACGCAACCGGCCCGACCTGGACCCGGCCAGGCTCGACCGCGGCGAACTCGGCCGGTGGGACATCGAGCCCAAGTCCCCGGACGCCTTCGTGCGCGACCAGATCGGCCTTGACCGCGATGCGATCGTCGCGGCGATCCAGCAGATCGCCGACTCCTGGCGCAACCCGACCGGCACGCCGGCGGAGGTGCTGGAGCGACTCGAACGGTCAGGCCTCGCGGTCAGCGTTGCCGAGCTGAGAACGCCTCGCCTCTGAACCAGCGCACCCTGAGACTGTCGGCCGCCTCATGTCACGGAGGGTGGGTGATGCGGGGGCCACCCACCCTCGCGGGACCGTCAGGCGCGGGCGAAGGCGAGATCGCGGGCCAGGACGCCGATGTCGGGCTGGTCGGTGAACAGGCCGTCGAGACCCGTGCGCAGGAAGGTGATCTGCTCGTCGAGGGCGCGGCCGTAGGCGGCCGGGTCGGTGCCGGCGCGGTAGTCCGCCGGGAGGAACTGGTTCTCGGCGCGGAACGTGTAGGGCATGACCTTGATGCCGGCGGCGTGGGCGTCGCGGACCAGGGTCGTGGGCTCGCCGAGGGTGTTGTCCGCCCGGCGGGGGATGATCTGGTTCTTCTCGGGGCCGATGCCGTCCACGACGCGGGCGAGCTGCTTGAGGCCCGCCGGCGTGAGGTACTCGGCGTACGGCTTCGGGTCGTTGAAGGGCGTGCCGGCCGCGCCGGTCAGGAAGACGAGCGGGGCCCGCAGGCGGTGGTCCTCGCGCAGGTCCTTCAGGTTGGTGAACTCGAACGACTGGACGAAGACCTTGGCATCGCGGCGGTCGAGACCGGCGGTGCGCAGGGCGCGTACGAGCGGGGTCCCGAGGTCGAGGCCCAGCCGGCGGAAGAACGTCGGGTGCTTCGTCTCGGGATAGACGCCGATCTCGCGGTCGAGCTCCTTCGACAGCCGCTTGCGCAGCTCGAGGACCTCCTGGAACGTCGGCACCCGGAACCGGCCGTCGTAGAGCGTGTTGTGCTGGCGCACCGCGGGGATGCGTTCGACGGCACGCAGGGTGCGCAGCTCCGCGAGGGTGAAGTCCACGGTCCACCAGCCCGTCACGTCAACCCCGTCAAGGTTGACCGTACGGCGCCGCGACGCGAACTCGGGCCGGGACGCCACATCGGTCGTGCCCCCGATCTCGGGCTCGTGCCGGCAGACGAGCACGTGATCCTTGGTGGACACCAGGTCGGGCTCGATGAAGTCGGCGCCCATCCGGGCGGCGAGTTCGTACGAGGCGAGGGTGTGCTCGGGCCGGTAGCCGGAAGCGCCCCGGTGGCCGACCACCAGCGTGCGCGGCTTGCGGGCCTTGGTGCCGTTCGCCGTGGTGGCGGGCGCGGCGGTGGCCGGTGCGGCGGTCGCGGCGGTCGCTCCCAGGACGGCGGGTGCCCCAGCGGCGAGCGCTCCGATGCGCAGCACCTGTCGGCGGTCAGCCACTTCTCCTCCAGCGGGTCACCGTGCGGCGACCGTCGCCGAACGTCCCCGGCCGAAGTCCAGGTGATCAGCTCAACGCGCGGGCGAAGCCGCCGTGACGGGAGGGCCAACACGGCCCGAAGGATCCACCGGGTGACCACGGTCGGGTGTCCGGCCCTTGAGCCGCACACCCCGGCGGGCCTACCGTGGTACCTCGACCGCGGAACCCGCGCGCCTGGGAGTACGACCATGCCATTTCGCGCCGCCGGGACACCGGTACGCCCGGCCGTCCGGCGCCGCACGCCCAACTCGCGCGCCTTCCTCGCCCCGGCGGCCCCGTCGAACGGGGACACCGATCCCGCGGGGCCGCGGCGGGTGGGGCGGCCCGACCTGGGGCGGCTGCCCGGGCGGCGGTTGACGGATCCGGTCACCCGGGCGGTGTGCGCGGCGTACGGGCTGCGGCCGCTGTCCGGGCGCACCTGGTGCGCGTACGAGTCGGGGGTGCAGGTGAACTCCGACCCGCACGGCCTGGTCACCGTCGTCCGGCTGCACTTCACGGCCGGCAGGTTCGTGCCCTACCACGGGGAGCTGCCCGCGGGTGCGGGCATGATGCCGCGGCGCGCTCCGCTGTGGACGGCGCTGGGCCGCCCCCACGTCTGCTACGCGGGCGCCGACGAGTGGCACCTGCGCGACGTGACCATCCGTGCCGGCTACGGACCGGACGGCGAGCGCATCGACGTGCTCGCCCTCACCCTTCCGCACCGCCTCCCCCGAGCCGCGTAGGACGCCACGGGCCACGTCCCCGCCGCTCGTAACGCCCGCCCGACGCGGCCCGGCCGCGTCCGACGGTCACGCGGGGAGTCGCCCGGCAGCGCCGCGCGCAAGGCGGCCGCGGTGAGCCAGGACGCCGTGCAGGAAACGGTCCGGGCGGACCACGGTGACGCTGCCCGGGCGGCCGGCCAGGAGACCGTCCAGGTCGGTGACCGGCAGGCAGCCCGGCGCCGGATCGGGCAGGTCCACGGCCAGCAGCACCGCGCCGGGCGGCAGGTCACCGGCCCCGGAACGGGGGTCGCAGGCGTGGCCGATGCAGGCCCAGCGGTAGCCGATGACTTCGTCGAGCCGCACGGGCGGGCCCCCGCCGACGCTGACCCGGGGGTTGGGCAGCACGCGGCCGGCGCCCGGGAGTGGGCCGGCGGCGGTGCGGGGCAACCGGCGGGCCGGTAGCGGCTTCGCGCCGAGTGTGGTGCCGATCCGGGGCAGGGCGGCGACGGCGCGCAGCATGCCGCGTACGAGCCGGGAAGTGAAGGGTTTGCGGGTTTGCGCCAGGCGGCCGATGCGGGCCGCGAGCCTGGTGGCGCGCTCGACGTCGGGGCGGCGCTCGCGTTCGTAGCCGTCCAGCAGCAGCGGATCGGCGCCGGCGGTGACCACGTCGGCGAGCCGCCAGGCCAGGGCCACGGCGTCGCGGATCCCCATGCCGAGGCCGAGGCCCGCGAACGGCGGCATGGCGTGGGCGGCGTCACCGGCCAGCAGGACCCGGCCGCTGCGCCACCGGCCGGCCGTGCGGGCGTGGAACGTGAACACGCCGGCGCGCTCGACCTCCAGGCGATCGGGCGGGACCCAGCCGGAGATCAGCGCCCGTACGGTGTCGTCCGACGTCATCGCGCGCGGGTCCTCACCCGGTCCCAGCATCCACTCCCACCGCCACCGGTCGCGCTGCGACATGGCGACCGCCGGGCGCGCCGGGTCGAGCACGAACGCGATGCCCGCGCCACCGTCCACCGCGCCGCCCACCCCGGGTCCGGCGTCCGCACCCGCTCCAGCCTCCGCGGCGGGTCCGGCGTCCGCGCTCGATCCAGCCTCCGCGCCGGGACGGACCAGGGCGTCGACCACCAGCCAGGGGTACGGGTAGGTCTCCCCCGGGAAGTCGATGCCGGCCGCGGCGCGGACGGTGCTCCCGGTGCCGTCGCAGCCCACCAGCCACTGCCCGGTCACGCGCTCGCCGTCGTCGAGGAGCGCGGTGACCTGACCGCCGGCCTGTTCGACGCCGCGGACGCTGCGCCCGGCCAGGATCCGGACCCAGCCCGTCGCCGCGGCGGCCGCCCACAACCCCCGCTCGAGGGCGGGCTGGTCGATGCGCACGGCCTGCGGATGCCCGTACGCCGTCGCGGTCTGCTCGATCATGAGAAGTGGCCGGTGGTCCGCGCCCACCACGCCGTTGCGGGCCAGCGGTGTCGCCCACGCCTCGAGCGGCGGCAGGCCGGGCAGCACCGCCAGCGCCCGGATCGCCTCGGTCTCGAGCACGGCGGCGCGCGGCTTGGGCCAGGGCCCGTCCTGCGGCTCGATCACGACGACCGACACCCCGCGGCTGCCCAGCAGGGTGGCGAGCATCGCACCGACCGGTCCCATCCCGGCGATGATGTCCGCGGCCCGCGCCGGGTCAGCGGGCTCCATCGCTTCCCCCTGCCACCGCCTCGGCCGCCAGGGCCGCCGACACGCTCATCACCTCCGGCGGCGGCTCGGCGGGCGTGAACTCCAGCGGCACGTCCTCGAACTGCGCACACCCGTCCCGGTCGGCATGGATCCGCGTCATCGTCGTCATGCCGCCCATCCTGCCCCCGCCCTCCCCCCACGACAGTCCCGGCTCCCGCCCTCCCCCACGGCCTGCCCCGGCCCCGGCTCGCCCGCCGAGGAACCGGCCCGACCGCCGGACAGGCCCGAACCATCGCCCGCCCGCCGGAGCAAAACGACCGTTCCGGAGTCACGCGCCCGTGAAGGCGTTCAGCCGGGACCGGTCGGCGATGACGATGCCGCTCGCGGTCAGCTCGATCGCGCCGGCCCGGGCGAGGCGCGCCAGGGCGCGGTTGACGGTGACCCGGCTGACACCGAGCAGGTGGGCCAGCTCCTCCTGGGAGCCGCGCCACCCGACCCGCTGATCTCCGGCCTGCAGGATCAACCGGGCGGCGACCCGGGCCACGGCGGGCAGGGTCGCGGCCTGCACGAGCCGCTGCCGGCCGGCCATGGCATCCCGCGCGAGGTGGGCGAGCACGTGCGCCCGCACCGACGGTTCGCGCTCGAGCAGCTCCAGGAACCCGGGCCGGTCCAGCAGCCGTACGGCGACCGCGGTCAGCGCCGTCAGCCCCGTCGCCGGCGCCCCACCGGCGAGCACGGCGGGCTTGTCCACGACGGCGGGACCGGTCCACTGCTCGGGCCACACCTCCACGCCCGTGGACCCGACATGGGTCGCGACGATCGTGCCGGACAGCAGGAACACCACCGAGCGCGCCACCTCCCCCGCGGGCCGCAGCACCGTGCCCGCCGCGAAACGCGCCGCCCGCGTCCGGCCCGCCAGCGCCTCCACGGCCTCGGGCGTGAGGGCCCGCAGTGCCGGGATCGCCGCCAGGGAACTCATGTATCAACTGATACAGCCCCGGGCCGCAACGTCGCCCTATCGTGCCGCCATGTGGATGATCGAGCTCGCCTTCACCGCCACCCCCGAACGCCTCGCGGCCCGCCCCGCCCACCGCACCCACCTGGCCGCCTTGCACAGCGCCGGCGTCGTCCGCATGGCCGGCCCCCTCGCGGACGACTCCGGAGCGCTGATCATCGTGGACGCCCCCGATCGGGCAGCGGTCGACGCGCTCCTCGCCGCGGACCCCTACCTCACCGAGCCGGGAGTCACCGTCGCCCACATCCGCGAGTGGCACCCGTTCCTGCGGTAGCAGACCCGGCACCCCGGTCGGCACGGCACCTGCCGCGGGAACGGCAAGGCGCCCTTATGTGCAGTGTGCTATCCGGATCGTGTGATCCCGTGCAGATCCGAGCCGGCAGGAGGGCTGCCGGCTTCTGCCGCGGCCCTGACTTCGGTCAACCCGACCGACGTCGCTGCCGGACGCGCGAGCGGACTGCAGGACGGCGGCGTCACCGCAGGCCCCATGGCGACCGGCGGGTCAGAGGCGGCGGTTGTCGCGGTCGCGGCGGATGGAGCGGCCGGTCTCGCGGGCGCGCTTGACGAGGACGTGGCGCAGGGGGATCAGCGCGACGAGGGCCAGGATGATCAGGACGATGAACACGAAGCGCATCTCTGCCTCCAGGGTGGGCTCACCCTCCACAGTGCCCGCCGGGGGCCCGGGTCAACCCTGGAACGGCCCGTCGTCCCGGCTCAGCGCGAGCAGCAGTTCGCGGGTCTGCTGTTCGCGGGCCGGGTCGCGGCCGCCCTCGTAGAGGCCGGCGAGGCCGCTGCCGTCGGCGGCGCGGACGATGAGGAGCGCGCGGTCGGGGTGGAGGCCGTCGGCTTCGAGGGCCTCGGCCCAGCGCTGCGTGTCCTCCTTGAGCAGGCCGGCCACGCCCGGGACCGCGGACAGGGCCGCCATCAGGAGCAGGTGCTCGACGGTTTGCGACTCGTCGGTGAGCAGGTCGAAGGTCGCGTTGACGTAGCCGCGGACCAGGCGGCCCGGGGCGTGGTCGCGCGGGTCGACGGCGGCGTGCACCGCGGCGGTCCATTGCTCGGAGAGATCGCGGGCGAGCGCGAGCAGGAGCGCGTCGCGCGTACGGAAATGATGTAGTAGTCCGCTTTTTGACACTCCGGCGGCGCGCGCGATCGCGTCGAGGCTGGCTCCGGCGCCCTGGGCGGCGACCGTGCGTGCGGCGGCGTCCAGCACGGCCTGGCGTGTTCTGGCGGCGTCCCGTTCCTTGCCCGGCATGCTTCGACCCTCCCGGAGTTGGCGAGATCACTCTACTAGCAGACCATCTGGTCTGTTGTGCGGACCGTATGGTCGGCTAACGTGAGGTCATGTCGCACGAAACCCGCCGCTGGGCCGCGCTCGCCGCCCTCACCCTGGCCGTGACCCTGCTGGCGGTCGACGGCACCGTCCTCGCGCTCGCCGTGCCCGCCCTGACGGCCGACCTCGCGCCGAGCTCCGCGCAGCTGCTGTGGATCGGCGACGCGTACTCCTTCGCGCTCGCCGGGCTGCTGGTCAGCATGGGCACGCTCGCCGACCGGATCGGGCGCCGGCGGCTGCTGCTGATCGGCGTGACCGGGTTCGGGGCGGCGTCGCTGCTGGCGGCGTTCGCGCCCGGGCCCGGCTGGCTGATCGCGGCGCGGGTGCTGCTCGGCGTGGCGGGCGCGACCCTGATGCCGTCGACGCTGTCGATCGTGCGGAACCTGTTCCCCGACGCCCGTACGCGGACCCGCGCCATCGCCATCTGGTCGGCGGGCGCCTCCGGAGGTGCCGCGCTCGGGCCGCTGGTCGGCGGCGCGCTGCTCGAGCACTTCTGGTGGGGCTCGGTCTTCGTGATCAACGTGCCGATCATGCTGCTCGTGCTGATCGCGGTGGCGCTGCTGGTCCCCGAGTCCCGCGACCCGGCCCCGGGACGCTTCGACCCGGCGAGCGCGCTGCTCTCGGTCGCCGCGATCGTGCCGCTGGTCTGGGCGGTCAAGCACGCGGCGCAGGACGGTCCCGACCTCGCCGCGGCGGCCGCGGCCCTGCTGGGGCTGGCGTCAGGCCTGATCTTCGTACGGCGTCAGAAGCGTCTCGCGGCGCCGCTGGTGGACGTCTCCCTCTTCGCGCGCCCGGCGTTCACGGGCACCGTGCTGGCCACGGTCATCGCCATCTTCGCGTTCAGCGGGCTGCTGTTCTTCTTCTCCCAGTACCTCCAGCTGGTCCGCGGCTACTCCCCGCTGCAGGCGGGCCTGCGCGAACTGCCGCTGACCCTGGCCTCGATCGCGGTCGTCGTGGTGGCCGTCCCGCTGGTCACCCGGCTCGGCGTGGGCCGGGCGCTCAGCCTGTCCCTGCTCGTGGCGGCGGCCGGCCTGGGCGTCCTGGCCCTCGGCGAGACGAGCCCGGGCTACGCGCTGCTCGCGGCCGGCCTGATCATCACCGGGCTCGGGGTCGGCCTGGCGTTCACGGCCTCCACGGACGCGATCCTCGGGGCGGTGCCGGCGGAGCGGGCGGGTGCGGCGTCGGCGATCTCCGAGATGTCGTACGAACTCGGGGTTGCCCTGGGGATCGCGCTGCTCGGCACGTTGCACACCGTCCTGTACCGGGCGGCGCTGCCGTCCTCGGCCGGGGAGGCGGTGCGGGAGTCGCTCGCTTCGGCCGCTCACGCGGGGGCGGGGGAAGGGGTGCTGGTGACGGCTCGGGAGGCGTTCGCGGGGGCTATGCAGACGACGTCGGTGATCGCGGCGGT
>CAKUMG010000140.1 GCA_934667465.1 uncultured Actinoplanes sp.
CCGATGATCTCTATGACATATGCAAAGGCCCGGCTCTTTTTATCTGCCCAGACCGCGAGCAGCGTCCCGCCGAGCAGCGGGAGGAGGTGCTGGCCGAACGCGAGGCCGAGCATCCGCCGCCGCCGGCTGCCCCGCAGCTTGAGCAGCGCGGCGTCGGCGCGGCGGTCCCGGCCGGTCCAGCGCCCGGCCAGGCCCATCGCGAACCAGCTGAGCAGCAGCACCTGCGCCAGTGCGATCAGGGTCCCGTCGCGGACCAGCCGCCGGTCGGCGGCGATCGTCTCCAGCAGCGGGCCGGCGGTGTGGACCAGCCGCATCTCGTTGCGGGTGGAGGCGTCCCGCTCGGCGCGGCGCAGCAGCGCGGACAGGCCGTCGTCGCCGTCGCCGCGCAGCACGGCGGCCGGCAGCTCGATGTCGTACGCCGCCATCGGGTCCCGGAACCGGCCGCCGGCGAACGTGTCCACCACGGTGTAGAGCGGGTCCAGCTGCGTCTCGTCGCCGAACGGCAGGGTGCTCCAGTACGCACCGGTCGGATCCGCCTGCCGGTAGACGCCCACCACCCGCATGGGTTCCGGGTCGGCGTACTCGGCCGGGGCGACCTGCAGCGTCGTGCCGGCGGCAGCGCTCAGCTCCTGGGCCACGGCCTCGCTCACCACGATCTCGCCGGCGCGGGCCGGGCAGTCACCGGTCAGCTGGACGTGCTCGCAGAGCCCCTCCCGGTAGGCGAGCGTCGTCGGCATCCCGCCCGTGCCGTCGTCGCGCAGCACCTGCGGGTCGGTGCTCAGGCTCAGCACCGGGTCCACGCCCGGCACCGGCAGCACGCCGGCGACGTCGGCGGCGAACGCGTCCAGGGCCTGCTGCGGGTCCCCGCCGACGGCGGTCCGCTGCCGCACCGAGACCCCGCGCTGCTCGACCGGGGCGTGCTCGACATCGGACACGGCGGCGCGCTCGGCGGCGGCGACCGCGTACCAGGGACCGGCGACCGCGACGGCCGCCGCGAGCGCCGTCAGGATCAGGACGGTGACGGCCTGCGCGGCGCGGGCGCGCACCGCCCCGAACACCAAAGCCAGCATGCGCACATCCCGTCCCGAGGAAGATCCACCGGGAGGGTACGCGAGATCACAACCAACCGCGCCGCTTCAGGTACCAATACAGCAACACTCCCGAAACAACAATGAGGACCATGCTGGCGACGAACCCGCCGCGCGTCTCGTAGCCCCAGTACGGCAGGTTCTGCCCGAAGAATCCGGTCAGCGCGGTGGGCACGGCGATGATCGCGGCCCACGCGGCGAGCTTGCGCGTGGTGTCGTTGAGGGCGTTGCTCTGCTCGTTGAGGTCGGCGTCGAGCGCGCCGCTGATCCGCTCCCGGGCGAGCTCGACGGTCTCCGTGGCCCGCCGCGCGTGGTCGTCGACGTCCCGGAAGTACGGCCGCAGCCCGTCCACCACGAGGTCGAGGTCCTCGCGCAGCAGCCGGTCGATCACGTCCGGCATCGGCCCCACCGCCCGGCGCAGCTGGACGGTGGCCTTGCGCAGCCCGAACCCGTACATCCGGACCTGGCGCGGCGCCCCGCCCTCCTCGAGCATCGCGTCCTCGGTCTTGTCCATCGCCTCGTCGAGCGCCCGCGCGGCGGCGAACTGCCCGTCCACCACGACGTCGAGCAGGCCGTAGACGAGGAACGCGACGCCGTGCTTCGCCAGCTCGGGGTCCGCGTCCCAGCGCCGGGTGATCGGCGTGATGTCACAGTCGGACTTCCGTACGGTGATCAGCGCACGCTCGGTCACGAACGCGCTGATCTCCACCTTGTCCACGGTGGGGGTCGCGCCGCCGGTGTCCACCCGGACGTCGTACACGTTCAGGAACAGGTGGCCGCGGTACCGGTCGAGCTTGGGCCGCTGGTGGTCGTGGACGGCGTCCTCGGCCGCGAGCGGGTGCAGCTGGAACTGCGGCACGATCGCCTGCAGGTCCGCCTCGTCGGGGTCCAGCAGGTCGAGCCAGAGCACCGCGTGCCGGTGCTTCACCAGCATGCCCGGGATCTCGGCGGTGTCGAAGTTCTCCGCGACGACCTTGCCGTCCTCGTAGAGCCGGGTCATGGTGGGGCAGGTCAGGCGCCAGGGCTGGGTCACTCCTGCCAGTGTGCCGTACGCAACTTACTTGATGCTTCAACTCATCGGGTACGCTCGGGCGATGAGCCTGCCCGCCGGCGCGTACGACGCCTTCCGTCCCGACGCCCTCCCCCGCGCCCGCACCCACCGCGCCTGGACCCCGGCCGACGGCCCGCTGCCCGCGCTCTACCTGAGCCACGGCGCCCCGCCCCTGTTCGACGACGGCCCGTGGATCCGCAAGCTCTTCGACTGGGCGCAGTCGCTGCCCAAGCCCAAAAGCATCCTGATCGTCTCCGCGCACTGGGAGACCGCCCCGCTGATGCTCTCGGCGAGCGGCGCCGGCACCCCGCTGGTCTACGACTTCGGCGGCTTCCACAGGCGTTACTACGAGATGACGTACGCGACTCCGGACGCCACCGGTCTCGCCCGCCGCATCGCCGCGGCCATGCCCGACACCGAGCCCGTCCACCAGCACCCGCGCCGCGGCCTCGACCACGGCGCCTGGGTCCCGCTGATGGCGATGTACCCCCTCGCCGACGTCCCGGTCCTGCAGATGAGCATGCCCACCCACGACCCCGCCCGCCTGCTGTCCCTCGGCGCCCGCCTGGCCGCCCTGCGCGAGGAGGGCGTCCTGATCATCGGCTCCGGCTTCATGGTCCACGGCCTACCGTTCCTCACCCCCGGCATGGTCCACCGCAATGAGATCCCCACCTGGTCCTCGGAGTTCGACTCCTGGGCCGACGGCGCCCTCTCCCGCGGCGACGTCGACGAGCTGGCCGCCTACCAGGACCGCGCGCCGGGCATGCCCTACGCCCACCCGACCCCGGACCACTTCACCCCGCTCTTCGTCACCCTCGGCGCCGGCGGCGACCCGGCCCGCCCGGTCCGGACCGCGATCGACGGCTACATGCTGGGCTTCTCGAAGCGCTCCTTCCAGACCACCTGACGCGCAACACTGGGTGCGGAGGTTTCGCCTGGTGGAAGAAAGTTCGGAGGGCCGTTGCACAGCCGGAGCACGCGGCGCGTCCTAGGAGATGTGACCTTCGAGCAATTCGCGATGGCCCGGCTTCCGAGCCTGTTGCGGTACGCGGTCGTCCTCACCGGGGACCGTGAGCTGGGACAGGACTGTGTGCAGGAAGTCCTGGCCCGCGCGCAGGTCAAATGGAAGCGGATCAGCGAGGCGGACAACCCCGAGGCCTACGTACGGCGGATGGTGCTCAACGAGTACCTGTCGTGGCGGCGCAGCTGGGCGGCCCGCAACGTGCACGCGGTCGGGGAGCGGCTCACCGACCTCCATGACCTGAACGGCGGCATCCGGGACCACGCCGACGGGGTCGTGGAGGCCGACGAGCTGTGGAACCGGCTGGCGACGCTCGGCCGCAAGCAGCGGGCCGTGCTGGTTCTGCGGTACTACGAGCAGCTGGAGGACCGGCAGATCGCCGACCTTCTCGGGTGCTCGCCGGCCACCGTGCGCAGCCACGCCTCGAGGGCGCTGAAGACCCTCCGGCTCTCGTCGGAGCACCAGCCCAGGATCCATGCCGAGGAGAAGTCGTGACCGACCACGGAGATCAGCTTCGTGAGGCCTTCGGGACCCACGAGAACGACACCCCGGACCCGGCGGCCGTCTACGCCCGCGTCCAGCAGCTGTCGCAGACCTACAAGCGCCGCCGCCGCGGCGCGCAGCTGGCCGGCGGTGCCGTCCTGGGCGCCGGCCTGATCGTCGGCGCCTTCCAGGTCCCGGCGCTGATCTCCAGCCCGTCCGCGAACGACGTGACCATGGTCGCGCCGGCCGCTCCGGCGAGCCCCTCGCCGCCGCAGTCCGCGCCCGCGGGTGACCCGGTCACGGAGGCCAGGAAGGCGGTCGCGGACTCGCGGGCCACCGACGCGTACTTCGGCGCCGGGTACGGCTACGACGACGCCGTCGAGCTCGCCAAGATCTGGAAGATGGACGAGAAGAACCCGGACGCGGTCAAGGCCGAGGCCGGGCAGCGCCTGCTGGACGGCACGAAGCTGCCGATCGAGCCGAGCCCCGAGGGTGCCGAGGCGGCCCGCGACAACGCCCGGTACACCGCGTTCTTCAACGCCGGCTACGACTACGACGACGCCGTCGAGCTGGCCGAGCTCTGGAAGCTCGCGGACGCGTCGGCCGCCAAGGTCGAGGGCGGGCAGCGCCTGCTCGACGGCGAGCAGCTGCCGATCACCGCCGAGCCGGTGCAGCAGCAGACCGCGACCGAGTCCGACCGGGTCACCGCGTTCTTCGGCGGCGGCTACGACTACGACGCCGCGGCCGAGCTGGCGAAGCTGTGGAAGCTCGCCACCCCGTACGACGCCAAGGTCGAGGGCGGGAAGCGGCTCCTCGCCGGGGAAACGCTGCCGATCGCGCCGTGACCACCACGCTGCGCCGGCGCATCGGGTTCGAGCTCGAGCTGATGGCTCCGCCGGGCCTCAGCCGCCGGACCCTCGCGGAGGACCTGGCCGCCCGGCACGGCGGCCGGGTCCACCCGGTGTGGCACCACGACAGCGAGCCGTCACTGGTCCCCGGCCTCGGCAGATTTCTGCATCTGACCCAGGGCTTCGCCGTACGCGGCGCGGGCGGCACGCCCCTCGCCACGCTCGTCGACGACGTCACCCTCACCGCCGGCCTGGACCCCCGCGCCACCGCGCCGCCGGGCTGGTACCGCGTCCTGAGCGACGACACCCGCCTGCTCGCGCTCCTCGCCGCGCACAGCGACCCGGCCGGCCCGCTGGAGACCGTGCTCGACCCGGCCGCCGCGCTGTGGGGCACCACCGTCGAGAGGCTGGGCCCCGCCTGCCGCCTCGACGCCCCGGGCGGCGCCACCATCGCCCTGGCCGCCCCGCAGGGCGGCGAGCGCGAACGCCCCTGCGAGATCGTCACCCCGCCCCTGGCCGCCGGGCACGCGCAGGCGCTCGAGGGCCTCCTGGCCCCGGCCCGCGACCTGGGCTTCACCGTCCCGCACGAGGCCGCGGTGCACCTGCACGTCGACGGCGCACCCTTCCGGCACGCGCCCGCCCTCGCCAACGTGGTGCGACTCTTCGCCCACTGGCGGGCGCCGTTGCGCGCGCTGCTGGCCACCACCTCGGCCTGCACGCGCCTCGCCCCGCTCCCGGCCCCGCTGGTTCACGTCACCGACGGCTCTCCCACGTTCGACGACCTGCGCCGGGCGGCCGACAAGGGTGGCCTGACGAAGTTCTTCGACGTCAACCTGACCCAGCTGTTCCGCGAGCGCCCGATCCGCGACACCGTCGAGATCCGGATCCTGCCCGGCGCGATCCGCACCGAGGACATCATCAACCGCGCGGCCCTGGTCGAGCTGCTGCTGGACCGCTGCGAGGACCCGGCACCCCTCCCCCGCCCGCCGGCCGACCCGGCCGCGGCCGCCGACGCCCTCCTCGAGCTGGCCGCAGCCGCCCTCGCCGCCCGCCAGTAGCGCCGCGGCCGACTGCGGGCCGCAGCGCACGGCCCGGCAGAGCGAGAGGGCCGATTGCTCAGACGTCGAGCGAAACCGGCAGCGCGGGCACGCCGGTGGCGCCGGCGCCGGTGATCAGGACCGCACCGTCGGCCGGGCCCGGGTCGTCGAGGCCCTCGCGGGCGCTGGTGACGATCAGCGTGCTCCCGACGAGGCAGACGCTGGTCGGCTGGCGCGCGGGCACCGGCACCTCCCGGTCCAGCACGCCCTCGGGCGAGTAGCGGCGGACGGCGGCGCCGCCGTACAGGGCCGCCCACACGTACCCGGCGCTGTCGACCGTCAGCCCGTCCGGGGTGCCGTCCTCCTCCGCGATCCGCGCGAACGGCCTGCGCCCGCTCAGCTCCCCCGTCGCCGGGTCGACGTCGAACCGGTCGATGTGGCCGAGCGGCGTGTCCGAGAGGTACATCGTGCGCCCGTCCGGGCTGAACGCGGGCCCGTTGGCGATCGTCAGCCCCCGCAGCACGGTGTGCACGCTGCCGTCCGGATCGAGCCGGTAGAGCGCGCCCTGACCCGGCGACTGGTCGATCGCCATGCTGCCCGCCCAGAACCGCCCGGCCCGGTCGGCGACCGCGTCGTTCATCCGCCACTCGCGCGCGGTGACCGGCTCGGGCGCCGCGATCTCCCGTACGCCATCGGCAGTCAAAGCCCAGAAACCTGTGCCCGCGGCAGCCAGCCAGCTCCCCGCCCGCCCCGCGATCGGCGCGACCGCGGCGAGTGGCACGTCCAGCCGGGCCAGCTCCGTCAGCTCGGTGCCCGGCCGCAGCCCATCGGCGGCCGCCGTCAGCAACCGGCCGGCCGGGATGTCGACCAGCACCAGCCGGTCGCCGGCCCAGCGCGAGCCCTCGCCCAGCTCGTACCGGTCGGTGCTCAGAATCTCGACGTCACCCATACCGCCGTGGTCCCCCGCCGCCCGCGCCCCGAAACGCTACGACGTGACGACGACGCCGCCGATCCCGGTGCGCCCGGCCACGGTGGCGACGAGCTCGACCGTGACCCCGGCGCGGACGCGCTCGCCGAACACGTCCACGACCGCGTCCGTGACGCCGGACACGAGCCGGGCGACGATCTCGCCGGCGTCCGGGCGGCCGAACGCGGCCTCCTTGATGCCGAAGGTGATGCTGGGCGCGGGCGACTGGGCCGCCGCGCCGCCGATGCCCCAGCGGTGGGGCGGCAGGCCGATCAGCCGGATGTCCACGAGGCCGCGGGCCCACTCCCCGTACACGGCGACGACCGCGTCGGTGAGCCGCTCGATCAGGGCGGGCTCACGGCCGGCCAGGTCGCGTTCCAGCACGTGCACGGTCAGGTGAGGCATGCCGTCACCGTAGGCGCCACGGAGACGCATGTCGATGCGATATCGCCCGGTCAGTGGCGGCGCAGGTTGCGCTTGATGGAGCCGGCCCGGCGCCGGAGGCGGGAGAGCACGTCGCTCTCGGCGGCGTCGGCGCGGCGGCCGAGCTCGTCGGCGTGGCCGAGCATGCCGATGATCGTGTCGACGGCCGCCTCGAGGAGCCGGGCGTCGTCCAGGTCGTCCGGCGAGGTGGTGGCGGCCGCCGCGGAGCCGGCCGGGCGCAGGTCCTCGAGGTCACCGACGACGTCGCACGGGTAGTCGAGCAGCTCCTTGATCTGCCGGTCGGCGAGGTCGTGCACCCAGCCGGCCCGGTCCGGGCCGATGCCGAAACGCAGCTCGTTGGCGCCGCGCTTGAGGACGGCGTCGACGAGGTGGCGCTGGACGACCCTCTGGTACGGGGTCCGGTGCGGATACCGGTCGCCGAGGCGCTGGTTGACGCGGCGCAACACCTCGACCTCCGCCGCGCCCAGGGACGGGTTGGCGCTGGGCGCGGCGAGGGCGCAGACGCCGTCCGGGATGTCGAGCAGGCCGGCGAAGCGCTGCCACAGGGTGTCGCGCGGTGCCCCCGGCGGCGGGACCGTGACCAGGTGGCGCCGCCCGGCGGGCACCAGGTCACCCCATTTGCGCAGCATCCGGTTGGGGGTGTGCATCTCCCAGAACGTCTCGAACCGGCCCTCCTCGACCTGGGTCAGGAACGTCTCGAAGCGCCAGCTCTGCCGGGAGCGCACGCTCTGCTGCCACATCGACGGGAACGTACGCCACAGGTCGCGCCCCGCCACCACGACGTGCACCTGCGCCGGCGCCAGGCTCGCCACCGCCCGGGCCGCCTGGGCCGGGGTCGCGCCGCCCAGGGCCTCGTTGCTGATGACCGCGTCGCCGTCCCAGCGGGCGCACTCGGCGGCGAGCCCGTCCCAGGTCCACGTCGACTGCGGGTCACGCCACGCCACCTCGCGCAGGTCGGTCATCGCCTGGTCGTGCGCCGCCCGCGGGCCGGGCAGGAGCAGCCCCGCCACCTTGAGCGCGTCCCGGTTGGCCCAGAGCATGTTCTGCACGTACGTGCTGCCCGTCTTGGGTGCGCCGATGTGCACGAAGACCCGCCTGGCCACGCCGCCCGCCCCTCACCGCCGGAAAGTCGACCCCCAGGGTGGCATATCGGCCGGGCGGTTCCCGTAGCCCGGAACGGCTGTTCACGTGCTGGTCACCGACCGTCCAGGCAGCCGACGGCGGTCCGGTGCCCGGCGTCTGCGCACCGGACCCGGCCCCGGTCGGGAGGCCTGCCGGCAGGCCGGCTCGCCGGACTGCGCGGGTGATCCGGGTTGCATACGATGCTGCGATGGCTCGCACAGCATTGATCACCGGGGCGTCGTCCGGCATCGGCAAGGCCACGGCCGAGGCCCTCGTCGCGCGGGGCTGGCAGGTCACCGGCACCAGCCGCGACCCGGCGGCGATCCCGGCCGGCGACCGGATCGCGGGCGTGGACTACGTCGCGCTCGACCTCGCCGCGCCCGCCTCGGTGGAGGCCCTGGCAGACCGGCTCGCCACGGTGGACGCGCTGGTCAACAACGCCGGCGAGAGCCAGTCCGGCCCGTTCGAGGAGCTGCCCGCCGACGCGCTGCGCCGGCTCTTCGAGATCAATGTCCACGGCCCCGTACGCCTCGCGCAGCTCGCCCTGCCCGGCATGCGCGCGCGCCGTCGCGGCACAGTGGTCATGGTCGGCTCGATGCTCGCGTCGTTCCCGGTCGCCTACCGGTCGTCCTACGTCGCCTCGAAGGCCGCGCTGCGGGGCTTCGCCGAGTCGGCCCGCCACGAATACTCCCCGTACGGCGTCTGGCTCACCACCGTGGAGCCCGGCTCGATCAACACGGGCATCAGCGAGCGCCGCACGGCCTATGTGGCGCCGGACTCGGTGCACCGCGCCGACTTCGACACGATGATCGGGGCCCTCAACCGCAACGAGCGCGCCGGGACCTCCGCCGAACGGGTTGCCGCCACCATGGTGCGCGCGCTCGAGGCTTCGCGGCCGCGCGCCTTCTATGCCGTGGGCAGCGGAGCACCGTACGTCTTCGGCCTCAAGCGCCTGCTCCCCGCGCGCCTCGTCGCCTCGGTCACGCATCGCAAGCACGACCTGAGCCGCTGACACTCTGCGCAGCCGCCAACGATGACGCTCCGCAACGGACACGGCGGTGAGGTGTAGCGCTACGCGCCTGGTGTAGCGCTATACGGCGAAGCCCCGCTCAGGCGGTGATCCGGGTGTAGCGATACACCGCGTAGCCGACACGCTTGGCCCGGGGCAGCGAGACGACCTTGCGCCGCATGCCCGCCGCACTGCCGCTCTGCTCGATCACCCAGACGGCCGTACGGGCGTCGTTCGCCCACGCCTGGACCAGCTGCACGTGCTCCTGCGAGCGGTCGCCGGGCAGCAGGAACAGCAGGGCGTCCCCGCGGCGCAGCTGCCGCCACGGGATCCGGTACGAGACCGTCGGCAGCTCCCAGGTGACCAGGGCCCGGCCCTGCCGCCGCGGGTCCAGGGCCCACGCCATCGACACCAGGCCCGAGCAGTCCGGGCGGTAGCGGCGGCCCCGGTTCGCGTCCCAGCGGGCCTGGCCGTTGTCCTGCGAGTACGCGAGGTCGCGGCGGAGCCAATCGGCGGCGCGCTCGATCACCCGCTGGCGGCTGATCCGCCCGCCGTAGGTCACCTCGGCGGCCGCCGCGACCCGCGCCGCCGCGACCCGCGCGGAGGCGGCCTGCCCGGGGGCTGCTTGCCCGGGGGCTGCTTGCGCG
>CAKUMG010000141.1 GCA_934667465.1 uncultured Actinoplanes sp.
CGTCCGCCCGGCTGCCGTGCGTCTGGTAGAGCTGCACTCCGCCGCTGGTCGCCAGCTCCTCGCGCGCCTCGTCGAACCCCTCGTCGAGCGCCTCGCGCCCCAACCGGTCGAGCCCCTGCCGGGTGGTCAGCTGTTTCGCCGCCCGCGCGCCTGCCGCGCGTACCGTCTGCTTGATGGTCTTGCGGGAGAGCTGCTCCACCAGGCGCTTGAAGATCTGCTGGATCGCCAGCCGGGTCGCCGCGATGAGCCCGCCGGCGGCGGGGGAGGCGGCGCCGAGCGTCAGTGCCACCGCGATCGTCATGCCGATCAGCTCGGTGAGGAAGAGGCCGAGCTCGATCCAGGCTTCCAGTTTGGCGCCCTCGATGTCGGTGCCGCACCCGTCGGCCAGCTTGCCCAGCTCGTCGGCGAGCTGCAGCAGCGACTCGAGGGGCGCGTCCGGCGCGGTCGCGAGCCGGTCCCACGCGACGGCGAAGGCCTCCGCTCCCCCGCCGCCGTAGGCGCCGGTCACCTGCCCGGCGGCGGCCGACGACTCGTCGCGGGCGCGGGCGAGCCGTTCCACGATCGTGTACCAGTGGTCGGCGACGTCCCAGGTCTCCCGCTCGTTCCCCTCCGGCCAGTCGAAACCGACAACCCATTCGAGCGCCTCGTACGCCCATCCGGGCACATCGAACGGGCAGAACTCGAACGGGTGCGGGATCGGGCTCGGCAGCACGCTCACGACCGGTTCCCGTACGTCCGCCCGACCCGATCCCCGCTCCGATCGTCCGCGTCCACCGCCTCGCGCACGGCTTGCACGACGTCCTCGCCGAGCCCTTCGACGTGCTGTCCCAGCAGCGTCCAGGCCCGCAGGAACCCCTCCTCCGCGGGCCGGTAGTTGCGTTCGAACGCCGAGCCGATGTCGTCGCGACCCCACGGGCGTGTCCCGCTCAGCGCCGCAATCTCGCCGCCCACGCCGTCGTGCAGCTCGCGGATCTGCCTGCCCGAGGCGGCGAGGTCCCGCCCGGCCGCGGCGGCCCGGTCCGGGTCCAGCCACATCCCGGGGGAGGTCACGGCGTCTCCCGGTCCTGTCGGGGCAGGAGGGAGCCCAGGTTGTCGTCGCGCAGGAACCGCAGTGTCCCGGACCCGGCGGGCAGGTACCCCGTCATCAGCTGTTGCACCTCGCCGGCGACCCGGGCCGCGGCCGATGCGGTGACCGCGACGATCAGGCCGGCCAGCTCGTCGGGCGGCAGCTCGCGGTAGACCGTGCGGTCCAGGTGCAGGTCGACGAGCTGGCCGCGCGGGCCGACGGTGACCGTGACCAGCCCGTCCGCGGAGCGGGCGGTGACCCGCAGCTCGGTCAGGCGGTGCTGCAGCTCGTCCATTCCGGACCGGAGCCGCTGGTAGTCGCCGTACACCTCGTCGAAGCGTGCGCGCAGCGCCCGGTTGGCGTCCCGATCGGCTGTTCCGGCCACGTTCGCCCCCCTCGATGCGTCCATCGACACTTCTGACAGTACCGGGAGACACAACGCTGAGTGTCCCTGTAATTTCTCTCCGTAACACGTCGCATGCGTCGAGGGGGTTCAATGATCACGAGGGCGGAGGCCGAGGCGATCGCCGCGGGCTGGGCGCAGCGTGAGTCCGAGAGCCGCGGCTACGAGTGCCTGCCGGAGATCAGCGAGTTCGACCTGGGCTATGTGGTGTGGACCCGGCAGCCACCGGCCGTGCTGCCCTCGCCCGGCGACCACGCGCGCACGGTCATCGACCGCGAGACGGGTGTTCTGTCCACATTCCCCGGTATCCCGGCCGGCGTCGTGGCCGACATGTACCGCGAGCGCCGCCCCGAGATCGCCGCGCGCCGCCGTACCGTCGATCCTCAGGTCGAGCTGCGCCGCAACGCCCGCCGCCTGGCGTCGCCGACGACCGTCGCGCACCTCACGGTGGACGGACGCGTGCTGATGGCGCGGGGGGCCAAGGGCGACCAGGAGATCCGGCACCACCCGCTGGTCGCTGCGCGGTTGCGGGAGCTCGAGCCGGGATCGACCGTACGCGGCACCGAGCGCCACGCCGAGCTGATCGTGCTCTCGGACGCGCTGCACGAGGCCGACCGCCGCCAGGCAGGCCCCCACGAAGCCGACCCCCACGAAGCCGACCCCCACGAGGCGGACCGCCGCGAGGGTGACCGCCGCGAGGGCGAGCGAGGGGCGGGGCTGACGCTGGACGCGGCGCGCGAGCTGCTGCGTACGGCCGAATTCGAGACCTTCCTCATCCGCGAGCAGGGCGACCCGCTCGCCGGCACGCCCGGCCGCCCCTGCGAGTCGTGCATCGGCGTGCTCGTCGACTTCGCGGTGCTGCCCTGGTCGCACCTGGCCTTCACCGAGCCGTTCCGGCCCTGGTCGGCCAACATCGCCGAGCCCGGCCGCTTCCCGGAGGAGGTGGCCGGCGCGCTGGCCGATGCGGGGTGGCGGCCGCTGCATCCGTCGGTCGCCGAGGTGCTCGCGGACGGGATGATGGAGGACGTCGTGGCGATGCCGGGCCGGCGCTACCGGCACCAACCGTTCCCGGCTGCCCGCGCGGCGCTGATGGAGTTCCCGGGCATCTTCTGTGGCCTGCGGGGGCCGGGTGTCCGCCGGCAGGTCCGCTGGCTCAACCTGGAACCGGCCGCCGCCGCGCACACCGCCGACGCGCTCGGCGAGTTCGGTGAGGTGCTCGGGGTGCGGCTGTTCCCGCTCGGCGTCGAGGCCAAGGGCGACGGCATCCTGGCCATCGACGAGCGCGGGCGGATCTTCGCCCTGGACCAGGGCGGCGAGTGGTTCGTGGGCGAGACCCTCGACGCGGCCCTGATCAACCTGCTGACCGGCGACGGCCCGGCGGACCGCGTCCACGACGACGGCACGTGGGGAAGCGGCAACGGCACGTGGTGAAGCAGCAACGGCACATGGTGAAGCAGCAACGGCACCCGATGACGCGGCAACGGCACCCGGTGGGACGCCGGCGGGCGCGGTTCAGCCCAGGAGCGGGAAGCGGTCCCCGAAAGCGGCGGCCTCCGCCGCGGTGAGCTCCGCCCGCCCGGCACCCTTGCGCAGCGCCTCGACGGGCGACCAACCCGCCGGCAGCCCCTCGGCCCCGGCGAGACCAGCCAGCGTGGACACCGCGATCGCCACCGCCTCGGCGGGCGGCCCCGGCGCCCCGGGCAGCGACACCACGAGATCGAGATGGTGGATGGCAGCCTCGGTGACCAGCGTCGCGAGGAAGTCCGGCACGGCCAGGACATGCCCCTGCGTGCCGACAAAACCACCCAGATCGGCCGTACGCGCCGCGTGCCGCGCGGCCGCGGACGTCTCACGCCAGGGCGCCACAACCCCGGCGGGCCGTGCGAACGCGGCGGCCGTCCGCCGGACCCACTGCGCGTTCGCCGAGCGGTCGTCCCCCGTCGGGAACGCCCGCCAGTAGCTCACGAAGTCGGCGTCGGCCGGCCCGTCGGCGGGCGTGTGCAGCGCGACCAGCGCCCGCTGTGCGTCACCCGTGACGTGCAGCAGCAGGTCGGCCACCGTCCAGCCGCGGCACCCGGAGGCCAGGAGCACGTCGCTGTCGCTCAGCTCGGCGACCACGTCGGTGATCGCGGCGTATGCGGCGTCGAGGGCGTCCACCACCGGGAAGTTCAGGACGTCCACCACCGGGAATTCGGGCACAGCGCCACCCTGGCACGCCGCACGCGCGGCACGCCAGGGTCGGCGCCCAGCTCAGTCGAAGAGCTGGTTGAGGAAGCTCTTGCGACGCCGGTAGTGACCGTGGTGGCCCTGCCGGTAGTGGCCGTGGTAGCCGGGCTGGCCGTACTGCGGGCCGTGGCTGCCGTAGGCAGGGGCGGGCTGGCCGTAGCCGGGCTGCCCGTAACCGGGCTGCTGGCCGTAGCCGGGCTGCTGCGGCGGGGGCGGCGACGCGTAGCCACCACCGTGCGGCGGCGGGGCCGGGGGTGCGTAGCCACCCGGGGCCTGGGCCGGCCGCGGCGGCGCCTGCGACCCCTGACGGTTGAACGAGGCCTCCGCCTCGAACAGTTTCTCGAGCTCACCGCGGTCGAGGAAGATGCCACGGCACTCGGTGCACTGGTCGATCGTGACGCCACTGCGCTCGTAGACCCGCATCTCACCGCGGCACTTGGGACAGGTCATCTGCATCTCACAAACGGTACAAGGCCGGGTCACTCCGTGGTGGCCTCGTAGCTGTGGATTGGCTGAAACCGAGCGCGGCGGCCCAGATCAGGAACGCCGCGGGGTACAGCACGTAGCCGAAGCGGGTGGTGGGCATCAGGAGGATGGCCGCGAGCAGGCCGTAGCCGCAGAACAGAGCCGCGGACGCGGCCGTGCGCGGCGGACGCCGTACGAGCAGGAAGGCGATCGCCAGACCGGCCGCGACCAGCACACCGGCCGCGACGACCCGGCCGCCGGGCACCGACTGGGCGATCAGGTAGCCGGGGAACGGCGACTGCGCCGGGCTCGTCACGACGCCGTGGCCGAGCGGGAAGCGGAACACGTTCTCCAGGAACGCGTCGGCGTCGACCAGCGCCACCGGAAGCAGCGTCAGCACCGGCAGGCCCAGCGCGCCCGGCAGGAACCGGCGCAGGTGACCGGTCCGCCACGCGAGCACCGCCAGCACCGCCAGCACCGGGAAGGCGAACAGCTTGAGCGCGGCCGCGGCACCCACGGCGAACCCGGCGGCGGTGAAGCGGCCGGCCGCGCAGCACGCCAGCGCCAGCAGGCACAGGACCAGCACGGGCAGGTCGTCGCCGCCCGTGGCGAGCGTCAGCGCGCAGACCGGGAACACCGTCACGACCTGCACCGCGCGGACCGCCGGACCGGGCAGCAGCCGGACCGCCATGATCAGCGCCGCGGCCGTGGCCACGGCGAACCAGATGCGGGCGTCGGTGATCCAGCCGTCGCCGAGCACCGCGCGCGGGAGGCCGAAGATCGACATGCCCGGCTGGTACGGCGCGTATCCCAGCAGCTGCTCCCCGGGCGGCAGTGCGGAGATCGCGTCGCGGCCCAGGTAGGGCGTCCCGGACTGCGCCAGCCGCTCGCCCATGTGCTCGGCGACCAGCACCTCCTCCTGCGCCCGGTCGGTCCGCCCGCCCGCACGCTGCACCGCCTGGATCACCAGCGGCAGCAGCGTCGCACCACCCCACACGGCCCACGCGAGACCCGCCCGGAACGCCGGCCGGCGCAGGAGCAGCTGCGCCACGACCACGAGGAACGCGGCCAGATAGGCCCACGCGGCCACGGCACCCCACGCCCGGTGCGGCAGCAGCGTCGAGGTCAGCGCGGTGACCAGGGCGAACACGGCGGACAGCCCGTAGAGGGCGGCGTCGGCGGCGAGCCCGCCGGCGGCCTGGTCGATGCGCGCGGTCAGCCTCACGCAGGCCAGTCTGCCAAAGTCGGATCAACCTCACGCAGGCCAGTGCGGGAGGGACGAGCGCGGCGACCGGCGGGACGGCAGCCGGACCACGGACCCGGCGGTGTGCAGCGGCGTGGCCAGCACCCCCGGCTGCCCACCGGAACCGCGCTGCAGCGTCGCGAGCAGCCGCGGCGCCCGCATCGGCCGGGCGAAGAGGTGGCCCTGCCCCGCGACGCAGCCGAGCTCCCACAGCGCGTGCCGCTGCGGCTCGCTCTCGACGCCCTCCGCGACGACCGCCAGGCGCAGGCTGCGGGCCAGGTCGACGGTCGACCGGATCACCGCGGCGGCCTCGGACGACGTCTCGACGGTGGTCACGAACTCCCGGTCGATCTTGAGCTGGTGCACCGGGATCCGCGACAGCAGCGAGAGCGACGAGTGCCCGCTGCCGAAGTCGTCGAGCGCCAGCCGCACCCCGGCGTCGCGCAGCTCGCGCAGCGCCCGGGCCACGACGTCGAGCTGGCTGAGCGTCAAAGTCTCGGCCAGCTCGAGGACGAGGCGGTCGGCTGGGACGGCGTACCGGTGCAGCCGTTCGAGCACGGCCGCCGGGAACGTCGGGTCGAGCAGGCTACGAGGCGACACGTTGACGGCCACGGGCAGGTCGAAGCCGGCGTCGCGCCACGACGCGGCTGCGGTGAGCGACTGCTCCAGGACGGCGTCGGCGAACGCGGGGAGCTGCCCGGAGCGCTCGACCGTCTCGAGGAACTGCATCGGGGTGAGGTTGCCGTGCTCGGGGTGGTGCCAGCGGGCCAGCGCCTCGGCCGAGAGCACCTCGCCGGTGCCGAGATCCACGATGGGCTGGAAGTCGACGACGAACTCGTGCTCGGCGACGGCCCGGGTCAGCTCGCCGCCCAGCATGAGCCGCCCGACGTCGGCGGTGTCGTGCGCGTGCGCATAGGTCGCGGTGCCCCGCCCGCCACGTTTCGCCTGGTACATGGCGACGTCGGCGCGGCGCATCAGCTCCTGGACACCGCCGCTGCCCGGGGCCAGCGCGATGCCGCCGGCCGCCTCGACGGTCAGCTGCATGCCGTCCACGACGATCGGGGCCTCGAGGAACGTCAGCATCGCCTCCGCGCGGTGCCCGGCCACGGCGGGCGTGGGCAGGCCGGTGAGCAGCACCGCGAACTCGTCGCCGCCGAGCCGCGCGACCAGGTCGCCGGGCTGGGCGGCCTCCTCCAACCGCCGGGCCACCTCGCGCAGCACGACGTCGCCGGCGGCGTGCCCGAGCGTGTCGTTGACCTCCTTGAAGTGGTTCAGGTCTATCAGCAGCATGGCGAGCATGCCGTCGGCGCCCCGCTCGGCGAAACAGCGCTCCGCGTGTTCGAGCAGCTCGCGACGGTTGGCCAGCCCGGTGAGGGGGTCGTGCGCGGCGGCATAGGCGTTCTCCGCGCTGATCCGCTTGAGCTCCGCGTACGCCCGGGCGTTGCCCACGGCGGTGGAGAGCGACGCGGCCAGCGTCTGCAGCTTGTAGCGCTCGGACTCGTCGAGCCGGACCACCTTGCGGAAGCGCAGCCGCAGCACGCCGATCGAGTCGCCGTCCGGGCCCTCCAGGCACTCCTCGATGGACTCGCCGTCGCGCTCCGGCGCCTCGCGGACCGGCCCCTCGTAGCTGAGCCGGCCCGACACCCCGCGGATCAGCCGGGGCGGGTCCATGTCGTCCAGCTCGATCTCCGCCTCGTCGGCCGAGAAGAGCTCGGGCGTACGCGTGACGGCCGCGTGCAGCACGGCGGTCAGCTCGGTCGCGTTGAGCTGGGCGGCGGTGCCCGCGAGGCGCTGCCAGGCCTGCTGGTCGGTGCGCTGGCGCACCTTGTTCTTGGTCGCGAACTGCAGCGCCAGGACCGTCGGGACCATCGCGACGACGAGCAGCTCGGCGTAGCCCACGACGAGCACGACCAGCAGCGCGAGCGCGATGTTGATGCCGCGCAGGACGAGCATCACGTCGAGGTTGCGGCGGAGCACCTGCCCCCAGGGGGTGCGCGTCGCGAGGGAGAAGATCCGGCTGCCGACGAGCTCGTCGACGACGCCGTACGCGACGGCGGCGACCACCAGGCCGGGGATGAGCGTGGTCAGGGGTGGCACGTCGACGATCAGGTCACCGGCGGGCCGGATGCCGACCAGGCCCGCGGCGCCGACGGCCGCAGCGGCGGCGACGATCTCCTTGGTGACGTTGAACGTAAATTTGAGCGGGTCGCGGACCCGCGAATAGCCGGCCAGCACGCCCAGCGACGTGCAGATGATCACCCAGGGCGCCGGGAGCACGGCCACCGCGACGAGGATCGCGCCCGAGGTCACCGTGTGGGCGCGCTTGTCGGAGCGGATCCGCAGCCAGATGATCGGGTTGCTGGCCGCGGCGAGGATGACGGTCAGCGCGGCGGGTAGGAACAGCTGACCGGTGGGTATGCCGGAGGCGTGGACGACCGCCTGGACGAGACAGCCGAGAGCCGCCAACGCGACGAGGCCGACTGACAACCGGAGTTGCCTGTCGGCCTTCGCGTCATTCACCGCGCACGCCCCATGTCCCCCATGGTCGCGCGCCGCCCGTACGGGCTGTCAATCCCTGCCTTGCTTTGCGTAGTGACAGAAGTGGTGGTCATCGGATCAGAGCCAGGCGAAGTCACGCATGTGCGGCACCTCCTTCTCGTGAATGGCGCCGGCGCCCCTTTTTATGGGACCGGCTGTGACAAATGTTGGAGATCGCGTTCCCTTTCCCGCTCAACAGGTTAGGAACGGACGATGCCCCCGCCAAGAAGCATTTGTCGGTCGTTTCACGAAATGCAAGTCTTGTACGCTTTCGTCACGCATCAGTGACGGCGTGACAACGCAGCGCTACCGGATTCGGGGGGTTCGGTCACCTGCCTTTCCGGCAGGTAAACGACGCGGGTGCGAACTGGTTCCTCGGGGGACGACAGAGTGCAATGTACGTCGGGAGCAGTTACGGCGCCTCCTCGAAAAAACGCGCTACGGACCAATTCAATGCGTACAGCGGATTGCGCTGAGGAAATGGTCACAGAAAGCGACTTCATCAATACTCAGTGCTCGTGTTGCGGCGCGTCATATGTCAAGAGCAACTCGGCGCTGGATACGCTGGCGGAGTGACGAACGCAGGGAAAATGACGCATGTCGACGCGACCGGCGCGGCGCGCATGGTCGACGTGTCCGGCAAGGACGTGAGCGCCCGCCGGGCCGTCGCGGCGGGCCGGCTGGTGACCACGCCCGAGGTGGTCGCCCTGCTGCGCGGCGAGGGGCTGCCCAAGGGCGACGCGCTGGCGGTCGCCCGGCTCGCCGGCATCATGGGTGCCAAGCGGACGCCGGAGATCGTGCCGCTGTGCCACCCGATCGGGCTGCACGGGGTCAAGGTGGATCTGACGGTCACCGACACCGGGGTCGACATCGTGGCCACCACGAAGACCGCGGACCGCACCGGCGTCGAGATGGAGGCGCTGACCGCGGTGGCCACCGCCGGGCTCACGCTGATCGACATGGTCAAGGCGGTCGACCCCGCCGCGAGCATCGAGTCGGTCCGGGTGCTGCGCAAAGAGGGCGGCAAGACCGGCGAGTGGCTGCGCCCGGCGGACCGGCCGTGATCCGCGCGCGGGTGATCGTCGCCTCCAACCGGGCCGCCGCCGGGGTCTATGCGGACACCAGCGGCCCCCTGCTCGTCGCCGGCCTGCGCGAGCTCGGTTGCGAGGTGGATGCCGACCCGGTGGTGGTGCCCGACGGCGAGCCGGTCGCCGAGGCGCTGCGCGCGGCCGTCGCCGCCGGGGTCGACGTCGTGCTGACCAGCGGGGGCACCGGAGTCACCCCCACCGACCGCACGCCCGAGGCGACCCGGGGGCTGCTCGACTTCGAGATCCCCGGCATCGCCGAGGCCGTCCGCGCGTACAGCCGCGACAAGGTGCCGGCCGCGGTCCTCTCCCGCGGGCTGGCCGGGGTCGCGGGCCGCACGCTGGTCGTGAACCTGCCCGGCTCGACCGGGGGCGCCCGGGACGGCCTGGCGGTGCTGGGCCCGGTCCTTGCTCACACCGTGGAGCAGATCCGCGGCGGGGACCATAGGCTTCAGCAGTGAGCGCAGCGAGTTTCCCGATCGACTGGGACAAGGCCCGGAGCCTGGCATCCGAGGCCGGGCGGGCGGCGGCGGGCCCCGCGGAGGCCGTGCCGCTGGCCGAGGCCGACGGGCGCGTGCTGGCCGAG
>CAKUMG010000142.1 GCA_934667465.1 uncultured Actinoplanes sp.
CGCCATGATCGCGCCGGTGCCGTAGCCGGTCAGCACGTAGTCGGCGATGAACACCGGCAGCTCGCGGCCGTTGACCGGGTTGACCGCGGTGACGCCCAGCCAGACACCGGTCTTCTCGCGGCCGGCGTCCTGGCGGTGGCGTGTGCGCTGGCCGGCGGGTGGTGGCTTTCGCTCGTACGGGTCGACCGGCGCCGCCCCGCCACGACGATCACCGCCGCGGACGTCTCCTCGGCCCGCAGCGACGCCGACAACGGCAGCGTGACCGTCACTGTCACGCTGGGCGACGGCGGCGAGCAGGCATTCTCGGCTCTCGGATACCAGGGGACGTTGCTGGCCGGCGAGTTCGGCCGGCTGCTCGCCGTGCACAGCTAGCGCAGCGGGTGTGAAGGTGTTGCTGGACGAACCCCGGGTGTTCGTCACCTACGGCTCTGCCTCGGTGTTCTGCGGAGACGATCCGTACGAGGCCGGCCACAGCGAGCAGACGCCGGACGCCTACCTGCTGCAGTTCTGGCCGGCTGCCCCGGCGCCGGACCGTATCCTGCGCCAGACCAGCCCACGGGCCGCTTACTGGCACCGCGCCCACCGCGGTCGGCCGCTGCCGGCAGCCGAGCAGGAGGCGGAAGATCGAACCGTGTCGGACGAGCACCATCGCTACCTGCGGGAGAAGTACGGCGAAATCCCGGACGCGCGGCTGCAAGCGATCGACGGCTACACCGTCGGCCTGCTGCTCATCGACCGTGAGCTGGTCCTGGCGCTCGCCGAGCTCGACGACGACGTCCTGGGCCAGGTCGCCCGGTGGTCGGCGCTGCGGGCACTGTCCGTGGCCGGGCTCACCGAGCATCCCGTGACGGCTCCGGCCGTCGCGGCGCTGCGTGCGGGCCAGCCGCTCCCCGCTCCCTTCGACGACGAGTTCGGCTATTACTCCGTGGTCGAGGCCTTGATGACACGAACCTATGTGCCTCGTCTGCCCGTTCTTGAGGGGGAACCGGGAGCGGAGGAGGAACAGCAGCTCTACGCCCTGTCCACGCTGGGCACGCTGGCCGGCGGCAACCCGCTCGCAGTGGCGGCCGGCATCGTGGAGGGGACGGCTATCGCCTTCGGACCGGACCACTACCTGGGGTTCCTCGCTGACCTTCGCGTCGAGTTCCCGCAGTGCCACAGGTCCGTCCGCCCAGACGGTCGAGTCTGACCGCACCGCGAGGCCGGCCGGGCCGGTCAGGCGTCGCATGACATTTATGTACATCGATGTTAGCGTGCGCAGCATGAGCCTCTCCCGGAGAACGTTGCTCGGCGCCGCCGGTCTTGCCGCCGCCGGGACCGTCCTGCCTGCCACGGCCGCGCGCGCGGACACGACCGTCAGCATCACCCCGAGCGCCGATCACGGCACCTGGGAGGGGTGGGGCACGTCCCTCGCCTGGTGGGCGAACGTGTTCGGGGACCGGGACGACCTGGCGAACCTGTTCTTCACGCTGAACACCGTGGCCTACAACGGCACCTCGCTGCCGGGGCTGGGGCTGACCATCGCGCGCTACAACCTCGGGGCGTGCAGCGGGAACACCGTCAACGGTGAGCGGATGGTGGCCTCGCCCAACATCCCCGCGTACAAGCAGATCCAGGGGTTCTGGCAGGACTGGGCGAACACCGACCCGGCGTCGTGGAACTGGAGTGCCGACGCCAGGCAGCGGGCGGCGCTGGTGAAGGCCACCCAGCGCGGGGCGACCAGTGAGCTGTTCGCGAACTCGCCGATGTGGTGGATGTGCCTCAACCACAATCCGTCCGGGGCGGCCGGTGGGGGCAACAACCTGCAGTCGTGGAACTACGCGCAGCACGCCCAGCATCTGGCGGTCACGGCGCGGCGGGCGCGGGACAGCTGGGGTGTCGGGTTCCGGACCGTGGATCCGTTCAACGAGCCGTCGTCGGCGTGGTGGACTGCGACGGGTACGCAGGAGGGGTGCCACATCGACGCCGGCATCCAGCGGACGGTGCTCGCGCATCTGCGGACCGCGCTCGACGCGCAAGGGCTCGGCGGGGTGGCGATCTCCGCGTCCGACGAGACCAGCTACGACCTCGCGCGCACCACCTGGAACAGCTTCGACTCGGCCACCAAGGCCCTGGTGCGGCAGGTCAACGTGCACGGCTACCAGGGCTCGGGCGGGCGCCGCGATCTGCTCTCCAACGATGTACGCGCGGCGGGCAAGGTGCTGTGGAACTCCGAGACCGGCGACGGCGACGGCACCGGGCTGACCCTGGCGGGCAACCTGTGCCTGGACTGGCGCTGGCTGCACCCGACCGCGTGGGTCTACTGGCAGGTGATGGACCCGTCCGCGGGGTGGGGCGCGCTGCGCTACGACCCGGCGACGCTCACGGCGGGCGCGGTGGAGACCAAGTACTACGTGCTCGCCCAGTTCACCCGGCACATCCGGCCCGGCATGCGCATCCTGAGCCCGGCCGCGGGAACCGTGGCCGTGGGCTACGACCCGGCGGCGCGCCGGCTGGTCGTCGTCGTGGTCAACACCGGCGCCGCGCAGACGGTCACCCTGGACTTGTCCGCTTTCGGTCAGGTCACCGGGGGTACGGGCGGCGCGGTGCCGAGCTGGACGACCGTCCCGGCCGGCGGCGACCGCTACACGCCGCGGAGCACCCTGCGCCTCAACGGCAAGGTGCTCGGCGTGCCGATGGCCGCCGGCTCGGTCCAGACAGTCCAGATCGACGGGGTGACCGCCTGACCGCCGGCCGGTCCGGACAGTCCCGGTCGACGGGGTGACCGCCTGGCCCTCAGCCGGTCCGGCCGGTCCCGATCGACGGGGTGACGGTCAGGCGGTCGGGGCGTGCCAGACCTTGACGAGGTCGTCGGCCGCGGCGGGACCCCAACTGCCTTCCTCGTACGGGTGCGGCTCGCTCGCCAGGTCGAGGACCGGGCCCACGATCCGCCACTCCTGCTCGATCGTCTCCTCGTGGGCGAAGCGCAGGTGGCGCCCGTCCATCGCGTCGTCGAGAAGCCGCTCGTACGCCTCCCGGCGCGCGCCGAACGCCTCGTCGTAGCCGACGGCCAGCTCGACCGGCTCGGTGCGCACCTCGACGCCGGGCGTCTTGGTCTGCAGGCTCAGCGTGATGCCGTCGCGCTTGCCCAGCCGCAGGCGCAGCAGGTTGGGCGCGCCGTCCGCGGTGTCGACCAGGGCGCGCGACGGCGGCTTGAACTCGACGACGACCTCGGTGGCCGTGGCGGGCAGCAGCTTGCCGGTGCGCAGGTGGAACGGCACGCCCGCCCAGCGCGGGGTGTCGATGGTCACCGTCGTCGCCACGTAGGTCTCCGTCGGCGACCCGGCTGCCACGCCCGGCTCGTCGCGATAGCCGGCGTACTGCCCCCGTACGGTCGCATCGGGCGCGAGCGGCTCCGCCCGGCGCAACACCTCGATCTCGGCGTCGCGGAACGCGGCGGCGTCGGCGGAGGCCGGCGGCTCCATGGCGAGCAGGGCCACCACCTGCAGCACGTGGTTCTGCAGCACGTCGCGGATCGCGCCGACCTTGTCGTAGAAGCCCGCGCGGCCCTGGGTGCCGAAGCTCTCGGCAAGCGTCACCTGCACGTTGTCGATGTGCTCGGCGCTCCACAGCGGCTCGAGCACCCGGTTGCCGAAGCGCAGCGCGGTGATCCCCTCGATGGCCTCCTTGCCGAGGTAATGGTCGATCCGGAAGGTCTGCTCCGGGGCGAACGCGCCGCGCAGGGTGGCCGCCAGCTCGGCCGACGACGCGGAGTCGTGCCCGAACGGCTTCTCCACGACGACCCGGCCACGCTCGGCGAGCCCGGCGGCGGCCAGGCCGCGGACGACCGGCTCGAACACGACCGGCGGGATGGCCAGATAGAACAGCGGGGCCTTCGCGTCCGCGAGGAGCTCGCCGAGGCGGCCGTAGGTCTCCGGGTCGGCGTAGTCGCCGGACAGCATCCGCAGCCGGCCGGCCAAGGCCTCGAAGGCGTCCTCGTCGACCGGGCGCCCGGTCTCGACGACCGCCTTGCGCGCCGCGGTGATCAGCTGCTGGTCGTCCCAGGCGGAGCGGCCGACGCCGATCACCGGACCGGTCAGGCGGTCGCGGCGGGCCAGCTCGTACAGGGCCGGGAGGAGCTTCTTGGCGACCAGGTCGCCGGTGACGCCGAACAGCACCACCGCGTCGGAACGTGTGTCCACGGAACGTCTCATCTCGCGCATCGGGATTCCTTCTCCACGAGAAAACCCTCGTCGCGACAACAAGATTCCGAAGAGTGATCTTCGCTACGCCGTCCCACGGGCCGGACGGCGCTCGTGTACGCAAAGTGGCCGGACGAATACATGCACCAAACGTGACCGGTTTCGCTATTGGTTGCTGGTAGACAAGTACCTGTGGACGAGGACTACTTCACCATCGGCGTCGAGGCCCCGCGCGACGACGCCGACGGGGTGAAGATCGCTCACGTGCGCCTCGCCGGGGAGTTCGATCTCGGCGCCCGCGACGAGCTGCGCGAGACCCTGTTGACGCTCATCGACGGCGAGCGGCCGGACCGGGTCGTCGTGGACCTGGGCGGCGTCATGTTCATCGACTCCGAGGCCATCGGCGGCATCCTCGACGGGTACGTCGCCGCGGAGCAGGCCGGCATCGCCTACCGGCTGACCGGGGCGACCGGGGTCGTGCGGCGGGTCTTCGACGTCATCGACCTGCCCCGCCTCTTCGAGCCCTTCTAGGGCGGTTCGGCCCCTGCGCGCCACGACCGGGTGGTTCCGGGCGCATATGCGCAGGCTGCTGGGGTAGGCGGCGGGAACGGCACGTGACTTCCCGGGAGGCTGCGGGTCGTTGCGGTCTCGGCGCTTCAGCAGCGCAGGCGTCGAGCCTGCCAGCCCGTTTGTCGCGGCCTGCCGGATGCGACCGACATGACCGACAGGGGAAACGGCGCACGACATGCAGAGCGCCCGCCGCGGCGGGCTGCCGGTGCTATGGTCCGGGCTTCACCCTCCAGGCCGAGGGGAGCTTCCCATGATCGTGGTCACCAGCGGCGGCAGCGAGCTCGGCCGCCTCGTCGTCTACCACCTGCTGCGCCGCGTCCCGGCGAGCCGGGTCACGGTGACGGCCGCGGAGCCCAAGGAGGTCGAGGACCTCGCGGAGCTCGGCGTCGGCGTGCGCCCCGAGGACTTCACCGACCCGGCCGTGGCGCGCCGCGCGTTCGAGGGGGCGGAGCGGGCGCTCATCATCGCGCCGCCGGGCCGGTTCGGCTCCGGCATCCCGGTCGCCCAGGCGATCCCGTGCGCCGACGCGGCCATCGCCGCCGGTGTGCGGCACCTCGCGTACACGAGCGTCGTCAACGTCGCGGGCACCCACCACCTGCTGCACCATGCGACCGAGGGCCACATCCGCAACGCCGGCGTGCCGTTCACGTTCCTGCGGACCAACCTGCAGTCCGAGGCGCTGCTGCCCGCGCTGCGGCTGGCGCTGAGCACCGGCGAGTTCGTGTGCTCCTTCGGCGGCGAGCTGGTCGCCCCGGCGGCCCGGACCGACTACGCCGAGGCCGCCGCCATCGTGCTGACCGGCAACGATCACCACGGCGCGGCGCTCGAGCTGACCGGCCCGCTCGGCCTGAAGGACCTCGGCGTCGCCTCGGCCATGTCCAAGGCGGCGGGGCGGGAGATAGCCGTACGCGCGGTCGCCCCCGAGGATCTGGCCACCGAGCTGGCCCGCGCCGGCGCCACTCCCGATCCCGTCGCCGAACTGGCCGGGATCAACAACGACATCCAGCTCGGCGAATGGTCGAAAGCGGCCGACACCCTGGAGACGGTCCTCGGCCACGGCCGCAAACCCCTCGCCGCGGCCCTGCGCACCGCCCTGGCCGCCTGACCGGCCCGCCGCGCACCACAACTCGGCGTGCGGCCCGCACGACGCATGCCCGTCGGCCGCGCTGCCGCGCCGCCGGGGCGGGCGGTTTCAGATCGTGGCGACGCTGCCGGCGTACAGCTGATCGATCTCGGTTTTGAAGGTGGTCTCGACGACGCGGCGGCGGACCTTCATCGACGGGGTAATCTCGCCGTCCTCGATGCTCAGGTCGCGGGGCAGGATCGCGAACTTCTTCACGGTCTCCCAGCGGTTCAGGCGCGCGTTGAGCTGCTCGACGTAGCCGGCGATCAGGCGCTCGGTCTCCGGTGCCGCGACGACCTGCGCGTACGGCTTGCCGCCGGCCCAGGCCACGATCGACTCCTCGTCGAGCGTGACGAGCATGCTGACGAAGTTGCGGGCCTGGCCGATGACGATCACTTGGGAGGCGTACGGGCAGAGGGCCTTGAAGAGGTTCTCGAGGGCGCTCGGCGCGATGTACTTGCCGCCGGACGTCTTCACGAGATCTTTCTTGCGGTCCGTGATCGTGAGGTAGCCCTCGGCGTCGAGCTGCCCGATGTCGCCGGTGCGAAGGAAGCCGTCCGCGGTGAACGCCTCGCGGGTGGCGTCGGGCAGATTGTGGTAGGCCCGCATGATCGACGGCCCGCGCAGCAGCACCTCGCCGTCGGTGTCCGTGCGCACCTCGAGGTCGCCGAGCGGCCGCCCGACCGTCCCGACCCGGACCTGTCCGATCCGGTTCACGAAGCTGACCGCGCTCGACTCGGTGAGCCCGTAGCCCTCCAGGATCGGCAGCCCGGCGGCGGCGAAGAACTCCGCGATCTCCCGGCTCAGCGGCGCCGAGCCGGACACGAGCACGATGCCCTTGCCGCCCAGCCGGTCCTGCAGCTTGCGGAAGACCAGGCGCTCCGCGAGCGCGTACCGGAGACCGCCCTTGCCTGTCGCGACCTTGCGCTTGCCGACGCGTACGGCCCAGTCGAAGATCGTCCGCTTGAGCGCGCCGCCGCTCGTCGCCGTGGTGACGGCCTTGTTGTAGACCTTCTCGAAGATGCGCGGCGCGGCGCACATCAGCGTCGGCCGCACCACCGGCAGCATCGCCACGATCCGGTCGACCCGGCCGTCCACATAGGTGGGTACGCCGACGTGGATCACGCCGCAGAGCAGTGACTTGCCGAACGAGTGCGACAGCGGCAGCCACAGATACTGCAGGCCGGCCGGGTCGAACACGCCGACCTCCTCCTGCGCGACGGCCTGCCACACCCAGCCGCCGTGCGTCAGCTCGACGCCGCGCGCCCGCCCGGTCGTGCCCGACGTGTAGATCAGGCTCGCCAGGTCGCCCGGCCCGATCCCCGCCACGACCCGCGTGATCAGCCCGGGGTCCTCGCCGAGCGCCGCACGCCCGCGCTCCTCCAGCTCACCGAGCGTGATCTGGCCCGCCCCGGCCGGCCCGGCGATCAGCACGACCTGCGTCACCGCGGTCTCCACGCCATCGATCTTGCGAGCCTGCTCCGCGTTCTCGGCGACGAAGACCTTCGACCCCGAATCAACCACGATGTACGCGGCGTCGGCCGCCTCCGTCGTCGGATAGACCGTGGTGGTCGCGGCGCCCGCGCAGTTGATCCCGAGATCGGTCAGGATCCACTCCAGCCGCGTGCCGCTGAGCAGCGCCACCCGGTCCCCGGCCCCCACACCGAGGCTCCGCAACCCGGCGGCGATGGCGGTCGCGCGGCGGCCGGTCTCCGCCCAGTCGATCCAGCTCATCCCCGTGTCGCCGGGCGTCGGCACGGCGAACGCGCGCGCGTCGGGGGTCGCCCGCACCCGGTGGAACAACATCTCCGGCACGGAGACGTACGGCGCATACCGGTCACGCTGCTCGGCGACGTCCACGGCACCCTCTTCCCTAGATCAACACCGCCGATTCTCGCGCACGGCTCCGGCCGCGCCGAAGACCGGGTGTCAATGCGGGCTACCTCATCGGCACGGCGGCGATGATGTCGTCCATGAGCGTGGATGACATCGCGAGGGCAATCGGCACCTGCCGTCCCGAGGTCGCACGAGCGATTCGCGGATGCCTGGCCGCACAGGAAGGGAGGTGGCGCCAGATCGAGACGGATGCCCCTCACCGGAGATGCGTCCCGATCACGTCGCAGCAGTGGGCGGCAGCGCTCTCGGACAGCGGCCTCGAGGAAGCTTGCGCGGATTGCGACGAAGCCCTCGTGCTCCTCGTCGCCGTCCGCGGCGGCCTGCCTCGGGACGTGGGGCGGCAGCTCCCCGCTCTGATCGTCGAGGTCGCCGAGGCGCAGGAGCACCTTCGAGGAGTCGTGAACGACCTCGGCCGGTTCGACCCACCAGCCGCCATGAGCGAGTCCATTGAGGCGCTGGCCGGCCTGGCCCGCACGACCAGATCGATGAGGCGTGCGTTGCTGCAAGCGCTGCCTGTGGAGTCGCCGGGTCAGGGGTGGCAGGAGGTTCTCGGTCTCCTGCACGAACGGGAAGAGCTGTTGCAGGCGCTGGCGAACGGCCCGGCGGCCGGATCCGGCGATGCGATCGACCGTTACGAGCGCGCGCTCGGCTTGTCCACCGCGGCGATGACCGCCGGGGGCGGGCTGACAACCGTGTCCAGGGTGGCCGCGGCTTGGCGGGACGATCCCGTCCGGCTTGACGACCGCCTCTACCGGCAGTTGCCGCATCTGCTCGATGCCTCCGTCACGTTGTCGGACAAGGTACGACTTCACGCGACTCACCTTCTTGTCGGCGCTCGCCCCTTCCTTGCCCACACAGCGGCGATTGCCGCGCGCGATCTCGTACTGCGCGCCCTGCGGACAGACGAAACGAACTGCCTTGCGGTGATGTCCGAGATATCCGCCGAGGAACCGCAGATGTATGCCGCGCATCGCGCAGTCATCAGCGGAGTGCAGGCATACCACCGGGCGACGAACCCCTACGATCAGCTTCGCGCGGCCGTTCAGGTCTACAACACCGTCCTGGAGAGCAACGTGCGGCGCGTCGCACGCGTGATCGTGCGGCTGCTCGGCTACGAAGCCGGGCGAGGGACGACCCTGACACCGCTCGCCCAACGGCTCGGGGCGATGGCGGGCGAGCCCATGGCGCAGCTGTTGTGTTCCCATATCGACCCCGGCTGGCGCAATGCCATCGCGCATGAGCAGGTCTGGTGGGATCCCGAACAGCAGTCCGCCGTGCTCGGCGACGAGAACGCGGACCCGTCGTCGATAGCCGGGGCCGCGTTACGAGCACAAGCGATCTGCGACGGTTTCGAGGCGGGTGTGGCGATCGCCTTCAACGCGGCCGGCAACCCACAAAACCGGGGAGACGCAACAAGCAACGAGATCAGCCGAAGAATGCGCCTGGCGCAAGACCTGGCGCAGGCCGGGGTCGGAGTCCTCGACCTGGACCGCGACGGCAGCACAATGATCTTGACAGTAGAACCCCTGGACTACAGGGTGATGACGGACGTGCTCGGCGCATTGATCGTCACCGCGCCGTCCACCTCCGAGGTCGCCGCCTGGGAGATAAGGCAGACAGGCCACCGGCCGATGCTCAGGATCGAACGCCGGGCGATCATGGCAGCCATCGCTCACGCCGGCGGCCACGCGATCGAGATGCCGACTTTCGGTCTGCCCCTCATCATGAGCGCTCTCGTCAATCGGGATGCAAGCGCCACTACGAACTCTCAGACGATCATCACACTTGCCGCCGGGCACATCCTGGGCGAGAACGAGCGGCTGAGCAGCCC
>CAKUMG010000143.1 GCA_934667465.1 uncultured Actinoplanes sp.
CTGTGCGCCCACGGGTCGACGGGCGGGCCGGGTTCGGGGTCGCGCCGCCAGGACCCGGAGTCGCTCCACCCGTCGCCACGCCCGGCTTCGCGCGCCTGGTCGCCGCTGCGCCAGCCGCCGAGGCCCGGCTCGTCGCGGCGCCCGCCCGTGCTCGTGTCGGTGCGCCAGCTGCCGGTACCCGGTTCGTCGCTCCGGCTGCCCGTGCCGGTCTCGGTACGCCAGTTCCCGGTGCCGGTCTCGGTGCGCCAGTTGCCGGACGGTTCGCCGCGGCGGCTTCTCGTCGCGGCATCGTCGCGCCGATCATCCGTACGGCGGGAGGGGGCCTGGGATTCGTCGACGCTGCGCCAACTCTCCGTGCCGGTGCCGCCACCCTGCCAGCTGTCGGCAGTGGTGCTCGTCCGCCAGCTGCCGGAGGGCGGCGCGGAGTCGCGGCCCGAGGGGGCGGGCGGCTCGTCCGGATCGCGGCGCCGGCGGTCGGCCGGATCGGGGGTGTCGCGGCGCCAGCTGCCGGTGTCGGTGAGCGATTCCTGGAATGCGGGGATGCTGCCGGTGTCGGCGTATCCGGCCCAGTTGCCGGAATCGGCGCGGGTGCTCCAGCCCGTACCCCCGGTGGTCCTCGATCCTGACTCCGGCGCCCGGCGGCGGCCCCCGGTGCGTGACCCGGGCTCCAGGCCGGTCTGTCCCGCGGCCGACTCGCGGCGCCACTGCGCGCGGTCGTCCTCGCGGACGTAATGGCGGCCGTCGTCGGACCATCCCGCGCCACGGGTCGCCGGCGGCTCGGGGCTCCGCGTGTCGCGCCAGGACGGCGGAACATCGGTGGTCGGCTGCCAACTCGGCCTGGTGTCCCACGACGGGCGGGCGTCGGCGGGCGGCTGCTGCCAGCTCGGTGTCGGATCGACGTGCCGCTGATCTGCGGGCTGCTGCCAGCTCGGGACCTGGCGGCTCGACGTGTCGGCGGGGCTCTGCCAGCTCGGGGTGGGGTCCGCCGCGCGGCGCCGGCCCGGCGAGGGGTCGGCGCTCTGCCAGCCGGACACGGGGTCGGCCGGGCGGCTGGACGTCGGGTTGGCGGCGCTGCGCCAGCTCGGGGTGGGGTCCGACGGCCCGAGCTGCCAGCTCGGGGTGCCGCCGGTGGGCGGGTCCGACTCCGGGCTCTGCCAGCTCGGGGTGGTCTCCCCCGGCCGCCGGCCCGGGGTGCTTCCGGCGTCGCCCAGCTGCCAGCTGGGCCGCTCGTCGGCCGCACGCTGCCAGCTCGGCCTGTCATCGGAGTCGCGCTGCCAGCTCGGGCGGTCGTCGGGGTCGCGTTGCCAGCTGGGCTTGTCGGTGGCGTCGCGCTGCCAGGTGGGTTTGTCCGCGGCGTCGCGCTGCCAGCTGGGTTTGTCCGCGGCGTCGCGCTGCCAGCTGGGGGCCGATGAGGACGGCGCGCTGGAGTCCGGCGTCGGCCAGGCCGTGCCGGAGATTGCGGGAAGCTGGTTGCCCTCGCGGGAGGTCAGGCCCGGTGGGGTCGGCGGGGGAAGCGCCTCGGCGTCGTCGCCCGTCTGCCAGGCCTCGGTGGTCGTGCGCCAGCCGTGGCTGCCCGTGGCGGAGCGCCACTCGGTGGTCTGGCGCCAGCGGCCGGTGTCGGAGGTGGCCCGCCACTCCGCTGTCGACGTGCGCCAGCCGACGCCGTCGGCCGGGATCGGCGGCCGTCCCGTCGCCGCGACGTCGGACCAGCGGCTGACCGTGCCGGAGCCGGAGCGCTCGATGGACTGCTCGTCGTTGGCCCAGGCCTCGGCACGCATGGACCAGGCGATGGCCTCGGGGATCGGCTGCATGCTGCCGGTGTCGGTGACCGAGCCGGTGCCCCACAGCTGCGTCCCCGCTCCGCTACTTGCGGATGAATCGGGACTTTCCGGACGCTCAGAGGGTGACCAGGGGTCCGCTGCGCTCCTCTCGCGCGGCAGGCGGGCGCCGTAGTCCCACTCCCGTTGGTCCACCTGGAAAGCGTGACGTGAGTTCCCCGGATCTGCAACGCCCAGACGCGATCGCTTCGTCACGGGCCGCACCTTTTTGTTCTCTCCACAAGCTGGGGACGATGTAATGCCTGCTCAAGGCCGTTACTTCGGCCGCATCCCCAGGAGTTATACACAGGCTGTGCACAAGGCCGCACACAGGCTGGGGCCACTTGTCCACAGGTTGTCCCGAACCCTGTCCACCGCGCCGTTTGTGCTGATGGCGCGCGGTTCGTAGCGTAGGCCGCGCTTCGATCGACGGCTGTGCGGCGAAGTGACCTGGTCATCGCGGCCCGGGTGGGACACGACGGCGAAGTTCGTGGCATGGATCACTCGTCCGGGGAGGCGATCACCCGTAAGTGTCGTACCCAGGTTGTTCGGCCGGCTCGGCGCCGTCCTGCCGGCCGGGGATCGCAACCCGTTCCGGCGGCACTTCGGCGAAGGTCTTCGGGCGGGTCGCCGCTCCTCGGCGGGGTTCCCGGGCCACGCTGATGGTCGGGTCCGGTCGAGGTGCTCCGGCTCGCGCCGGGCATGATGGCTCGGCTCCGGTCGGGGTGCGGGTCCGGTCCGGCTGTTCGGTTCCGGTGGGGCAAGGCGGTTCGGATTCGGTCGGGCGGGGCGGTTCGGTTTCGACCGGGCCGGCGGTCCGAGAGGGCGCAGAAGGGGGAGGTCGGAGTGTCGATCACCGATGACGCACGGCCGGAGGCCCGGCCGCAGTCGTCCGGGAAGCCGCAGCAGCAGGGCCGGCCGGCGGGCGAGGGCGGCGGGTTCGACAAGACCCCGCCGCAGGACATCGCTGCCGAGCAGAGCGTGCTGGGCGGCATGCTGCTCTCCAAGGACGCCATCGCCGACGTGGTGGAGATCCTGAAGACGCACGACTTCTACCGGCCGATCCACGCCACGATCTTCGACATCATCCTGGACCTCTACGGCCGCGGCGAACCGGCCGACGGCGTCACCGTGGCAGCGGCTCTGGCCGACTCCGGCGACCTGCAGCGCGTCGGCGGTGTTCCCTATCTGCACACGCTGATGGAAAGCGTCCCGACCGCGGCCAACGCGTCGTACTACGCCCGCATCGTCTCCGAACGCGCCATCCTCCGCCGCCTCGTCGAGGCCGGCACCAAGGTCGTCCAACTCGGCTACGGCGCCGGCGGTCACGGCGGCCGCGACGTCGACGACATCGTCGACCTGGCCCAGCAGGCGATCTACGACGTCACGGAGAAGCGCGTCAGCGAGGACTACGCGGCGCTCGGCGACATGCTCCAACCGACCCTCGACGAGATCGAGGCGGTCGGCGCCTCCGGCGGTGCCATGACCGGCGTGCCGACCGGCTTCGCCGACCTCGACCGGCTCCTCAACGGCCTCCACCCCGGCCAGCTGATCATCGTCGCCGGCCGCCCCGGCCTCGGGAAGTCCACCGCCAGCATGGACTTCGCCCGCAACGCCGCCATCCGCAGCAACTGTGCCAGCGCCATCTTCTCGCTCGAAATGAGCAAGATCGAGATGGTCATGCGGCTCCTCTCCGCCGAGGCCCGCGTCCCGCTGCACTCCCTGCGCTCCGGCCAGCTCACCGACGACGACTGGACCAAGCTCGCCCGCCGCATGGGCGAGATCAGCGAGGCGCCGATCTTCGTCGACGACACGCCCAACATGAACCTGATGGAGATCCGGGCCAAGGCGCGCCGCCTCAAGCAGCGGCACAACCTCAAGCTCCTGGTGATCGACTACCTCCAGCTGATGAGCTCCCCGAAGAAGACCGAGAGCCGCCAGCAGGAGGTCTCGGAACTCTCCCGAGGCCTCAAGCTCCTCGCCAAGGAGATCGAGTGCCCGGTGATCGGCGTAAGCCAGCTGAACCGTGGCCCCGAGCAGCGCACCGACAAGCGGCCCCAGCTTTCCGACCTGCGTGAATCCGGCTCCATCGAGCAGGACGCCGACGTCGTCATCCTGCTCCACCGCGACGACTACTACGACAAGGAATCCCCGCGCGCGGGCGAGGCCGACTTCATCGTCGCCAAGCACCGAAACGGCGCCACCGACACGATCACCGTCGCCGCCCAGCTCCACCTCTCCCGCTTCGTCGACATGGCGGTGGTCTAGGGGGATGCGGCGGGGCTCGGCTACGACGTGAGGACGAAGCCGCCCCACCGCTCCTGGTCGGAGTCGTAGATCGTCGTGCCGACGGGAAACTCCCGCGTCCCGGCACCGGGCATCGCGGCCCTGATCAACACGTCGTCATTCCGTACGTGCACGGCGGTGAACCCCTCCGCGGCGACGACGGCGAAGAACTTGTCCGCGAGGAGAGCCTCGAACTCGCCCCGCTTCGTCCCGCTCAACCAGAGGCGCAACTCGACGTTGTAGAAATCCGTGGCCTCGAACTCGCCGTCGGGCCGGAACGGCAGCTCCGACCGGTGAGCCACCACCGGACCGCCGAAGTCGTCCCCGGGGGTCCGGTCCGAGTGTCCCATCAGCACGGCGGGGTCGAGGAACAGCCAGGTGGTGCCGTTGCGTTCCGCGACATGGCCGCTCAGGCGTTCGGCCAGCAGCCCGGCTACCTCGGCCGGCGACTTATCGGTCCGGAGGAAAATCTGATCGCTCACCGACATGGATCACTCCCGACAGGAGGTGTTCTGGGGGCGCTGGCACCACATGTTTCCTGGTGTGGCTGTCGCTTTCACTTCTCGGTCATCTGCTCAGAAGGGCCCGAGGAGGGGAGGGAGCGGCTCGCCCGGCGCGTCGGGATCGCGTGACCGCAGGATCTCGACCCGATCGCGGATCGCTCTCCGCAAGGGAGACAGATCAGTGCGTCCTGGCGTGTCGGAAGGTGTCGATACTTGAGGTGGATGGGGTCTTTGACCCGTTCTCCCGGCCTCTTCGATCATCTGCTCAAGTCGATCTATGGACGGAAGAGGCTCCGGAAGATAGCGGAGGGCCAGCCGTTCCGCGGTCTCGCGATCGACCCCTGTCGACTCTTTTGCGTACTCGTCATCGTTGAGCAGGGCGAGCACGGTTGCCGGCGCCCAGATCCACTCTTCTCTTGTCGCATGCCAGAGGATTGCTTGAAAACCCGTCTCTACCTCGCGGAAGGCGACGATGCTGGTTACCTCGTCTGATTCGGGGTCCGCCAGTACCGCTTGGTAGTCGAACGTCGAACGAGCCATCTTCTGGACCCTTCCTCGTCATCCGGACTGCACCGGCCCGGTACGGAATCCCGGTCCCGGAAGTCGATCAATGTGGAGACGTCGATCCGCATCAGCGACGCAGTGGATCGTCAGGTGCATCGCGGTCGCGGGAACGACCTTGTTCGACAAGCGCGCGAATGGACCGCCGCAGTGGGGACAGAGCGTCGGCCTCTCCTGCTTGGCCCTCCTCGAAATCAACTGACGACCGGGTGCCGAGAAGATTGTCGTCCGGTAGCAAGTCTCTCAGACCGGGGATGTCATCCCTGACGAGTTGCCATTCGGCGAGAACGTCGTCGATCCTCATGCCTCGCACGATGAGGTGTCGGACGAAACCGCGCCAATGGTTCCTACCTCGCTTGGCTGCCCAGGACGGCAGTGAGGTGTCCACCTGCTCGAGGTCGGTGAGGGTGGACAGGTCCGGTTGGCGGCTTGCCATGGCGAAGTGTTTGTTGAGGGAGAGGATCCCGAGGAAGGCTTCGACGCGGTCAAGACCGGTGATTGTCTCGCTCGGGACCCGCACGACTTCGTAGAGGTCGTGGGTGAACTTGCCGACCGCCCGGGAGTGCTCGGTGGGGAACTGGACTTCGGTCTTGAAGTCCTCCGCATTCCGCAGGGTCACGTTCAGGCCGTTGTGGCGTCCCCTGCCGGACCCCCAGAAGCTCTGCACCTCCAGCACTTCGTAGCCGCTGCTGCGGAGCAGGGCCAGGGCTTCGGTCAGCGTGGCCGCGTAGGCGGCTTCCGGCAGAGTGATCGTGAAGCGGACGCGGTCGGTGGATCCGGCCAGGAACTGAGCGACCGGGATCCTCTTGAGTGCCGTGCGGTCCAGGAACTTGCGGGCCAGGGAGGCCAGGCCCTTGCAGCGGTACTCGGTGTCGACGAGCCGGGCCGTGCCCGCCAGGGATGCGGTGAGTGCCGACATGCGAGCGAGCTCGGTGTCGGCTACCGCCTGTGCTTCGTGGTGGGCGGCTGTCAGGGCGGCGCGGTCGGGGGCGGTCAGTTGGTCGAGCGCCTCGTTCTGGGCCCGGGAGGACTCGTGGATGCCGGTGGGGTGGGGTGGGTTGTGGGGCCAGGGCAGGGACAGGTGCGGGGGTGCGGGTGCGGGGCGGCCGTGGCCGTCGGTGATGAGGGCGTCCAGGGAGCGGCCGGCCGGGTGGAGCGGGGTTGTGGAGAGGGTTCCGGTCTGGGGGTCCAGGTAGAGGATCGTGCCGTTGTGGTTGATCGCCGCCCAGGTGTGGGCGGTGCCGGGGGTCGTCTCGGTCTGGAGGAAGGCGAAGGCGCCGTGGCCCGTGGTGGTGAGGTGGGTGGCGAGGTCGTCGAAGGTGTGCAGGCCCTGGAAGTGGGTGCCGGTGGTGGCTTCGATGCGCTGGGTGCCGCCGGTTTCCGGGCCCACAGGGCGGGTGGGGTCGCCGTGGGCGTAGGCGTCGAAGGTGCGCGGAGCTGCGACGCGGGGGCGGCCGTGCAGGTAGGTGTCGTAGAGGGACAGGACGCCGTCGACGCAGTTGAGGGCGCGGGTGGGGTCGGCGGTGGGTCCGCCGTCGTTGGTGAGGGCGAACCAGGTGCCGTCGCGGGGGTCGGCGAGGCGGCGCACCCGGCCGTCCGGGTCGCGAGGCATGGCGGTTTCGAGCTGGTGCTGGTGGGCGGCGAGTGGGGGGCGCAGTCCGCCGCGGCGGCCGTAGGGGCGGGTGCGGTCGATCGGGGGCGGGTCGTCGTCGCCGGTGAGGGCTGAGCGGTCGTCGGTGTGGACGTCGGCGGTGGCGAGCGTGCCGATGTCGTCGTTGAGGCGGGCCCATGCGGGGGGCGAGATCGTGACGAGGTCCGGGGTCAGTTCGCCGCGGCGTACGCGGTCGGCCAGGTCTTGCAGGTCCCGTGCCTCGGCGCTGTGTGCGGCGCGGCTCCGGAGGCTGTCGGCTCGGTTCTGCAGGTGGGCGGCCAGGTCGGCGCGGCGGTTGGCCTCGTGGATCGCCCGGGATCGCTCGAGATGATCCAGGTACGCGCGATCCGGGGAAGGCAAGACCGGCGCGGAGAGATGCTGCGGCCCCGAAGAAGAGCGCGTAGCCGAGGAAGAGCGCGACGCTGAAGAGGAGTGCGGCGTGGGGAAGGGACGCGGCTCGGGAGAGGTGCGCGGTGCGGGGGACGAAAGCAAAGTGGGGGAGGAATGCGGCGCGGGGGACGAAAGCAAAGTGGGGGAGGGATGCGGTGCGGGGGACGAAAGCAAGGTGAGGGAGGGATGCGGCGCGGGGGATGGGGACGGGCGCGGCGGGAGCGTACGGGAACGCGGCCGCCACCATCCGTCACCGCGGCCGGCGAAGGGCATCGGATCGCCGTGGCCGTCGACGACGAGCGCGTCCAGGGCGACGAGGTTGTCCTTGTCCCGCGTGCCGTTGTGTGCGTAGAGGATCTTTCCGGCGTCCGCGATCCGGCCGGACTGGGGGTCGACGAAGAGGATCTCGCCGTGGTGGTTGACCGCCGCCCATGCGTGCGAGGAGCCGCCCTCCCAGAGGTTCATCAGGAACGCGAAGGAGCCGTGGCCGCCCCGGCGCAACTGGTCGGACACGTCGTTCAGGGCCCGGTCGACCTCCTGTTTCGCGGCCGCCGGGTCGGTCGTGCCGGTGGCGCGGCACAGCGATTGGAGGCGGCCGCCGGTGGCGTGCTCGACGCGTTCGGGGCCGTTGCTCTCGCCGTACAGGGGCCGTTGGGGATCGCCGTCGCTGTAGGCGTCGAACGTGCGCGGTGCCGAGACCCGCGGGCGCCCATGGACGTACGTGTCGAAGAACGACAGAACGCAGTCCTGGCAGTTGATGCCGCGGGTCGGGTCCGCCGCAGGTCCGCCGTCGTTGAGCAGGGCCAGATATCCCGTACGCGGGTCCGCCGCCCGTTGCGGGTTGCCGCGGGCGTCGCGCGGGACGGCGTTCTCGAGGTCGAGCTGGTGCCGGGCGAGCGGCCGGCGCAGCCCGCCGACCTTGTCGTATGGGCGGGTGCCCACGATCGACGGCGGGTCGTCGGTGCCGGTGAGCATCGAGGTCTCGCCGAGCGACACCGTTCCCGTGGTGAGGCGGCCGCCGTCCCGGTTGGCCAGGTCCCAGTTCTGCCGGTCGACCGTCGTCCTCGCGCCCTGCTCCGCCGGGTACGACGGGTCGCGCAGCACGCGCGCCTCGCCCTCGGCGCGGTCGGCGATCAGGCCGGCAGCCTCGACGTCGGCCGTGAGCAGCTGCGACAGCCGGGGATCGAGCCGGAGGAAGCGGGCGACGAGCGCGGACCGCCGGGCACGCCGGGCCTGGGCACGGGCGCTGCGGGCCTTCTCCTCGAGCCGGTCGATCGACTCCTGCCGCCGGAACTCGGCATAGGCGGCCCGTTGCTCCCGGGCATATCGCTCATACCGCTCTACTTCGGACGGCGCGGGCGACAGATCAAGACCGACATCCGACGGTACGCCTCCGGCCCGCCCCGCCGTTCCCACGCGGTGCCGCCCCTTGCTGTGCCGGCCCGCCCCCGGCGCCGGCCCGTGAAGGAGCGGCCCGACCGTGGTCGGCGGAGGGGCGGCCGCCGGAGTTCCAGACATTGCCGGGGAAGCTGCCGGTGCCGGCGTGGCCGAGTGGTCGAGAGCGGGCGGTGCGGACGACGCGAGCGTGGTCTGGTCCGGCGCAGGAGCCGCGGTTTCGGGGCGCGGCGGTGGATCGCCCAGCAGCGCGGAAAGCGGATCGTCGGTGGCCCGTGTCGGAGCATCAGATGGCAGAAGCGGCAAATCCGGCGACCCTGGAGAAGGCGCAGTTGGTGAAACCGCAGTCGGTGAGTTCGGCGCGGTGGGGTCGGTGGGAGATGCCACCGGCGACAAGTCGGCCGGCCCCGGTGTGGACGGACCGGAGAGCGCGGGCGACGGCGCGACGGCGGACAGATCCGGCGCGCCGGCAGGCGCTTCGGAGGAGTTCGGCGCGGTAGGAGCGGCAGGGGAATCCGGCACGGTAGGAGCGGCGGTGGAATGCGGCGCGGTAGGAGCGCCAGGCGAGTCCGGTGCGAAGGACGGCGCGGCAGGTCCCGGCGCGGCAGGTTCTGGCGCGGTAGGCCCCGTAGGGGGAACGAATCCACCGTCCGAAATGTCCGGAGGCGGGGGCGACGGCGGCGAAGCGGGCGCGGTGGGAGAAAGCCCAGCGAGCCCGTCGAGACTCCCGACCTTGCCGAGCAGCGACTGCGAAACCCCCGAGGCCCCCGACGCGAGCACCGACCCGGCACCCCCGGAGCTGGCCGCCCGCGCGAGGTTCTCGAGTCCCGGCAGATTCCCCAGGGCAGCGGACGCGCCGACCTCCCCCAGCACCTCGGCCCCGATGTCACGACCGATCCCGGGGTGGGCGCCCTTCCCCGCGTACGCCCCCGTCGCCGCGAAGCCGCCGGCGAAGCCCGCCATCCCGGCCCGCCCCAGGTCGGCGAGGTTCACGC
>CAKUMG010000144.1 GCA_934667465.1 uncultured Actinoplanes sp.
CTTCGGGGATGTCGATCCGCTGGTTCTTCATCGTATCGAGCATGTCGATGCAGCCGCCGGTGACACCGTCGTGCGGCTCGGCACAGCGGCCGACGAGCTGCATCAGGTCCTTGTCGGACGACACGATGATCGTGTCGGCGCCCTGGCGCTCCGCCTGCCGGGCCACTTCTTCGAGGCCACCGCGGCGCGGGCCCTGGTCGCGGCCGGCCGCGACCGGGAGGCGTTGCTGGAGCTCGACCGGCTGCTGCCCGCGGTGCTGGACGGCTCGGGGCCGCGGTGGCTCGGCGCGGTGGCGGACCTGGCGGCGGTCGCGGCGCACGGCGGGCCGGCCGAGCGGCTGTATGCGGCGCTGACCCCGTACGCGGGAAGGCTTGTGGTCTGGGGTGGCGCCAACATGATCACCGGGCCGGTCGACGACTATCTGGGGCGGCTCGCGCTGCGGCTCGGGCGTCCCGAGCAGGCCGCCGGGCATTTCGCGCGGGCGATCGCGCTCGAGGAACGGCTCGGGGCGCTGCCCTGGCTCGCGTCGACGCGGGCCGCCCGCGAGGACAGCGACCAGGGCGCGTGGAGCCTGACCCGCGACGGCGACGACTGGGTGCTGGTCGCGGGGCAGGAGCGGGCGCGGCTGCGCGACATGCGAGGGCTGCACTACCTGAGCCTGCTGCTCGCCGCGCCGGGCCGGGAGATCGCCGCCCTCGACCTGGTCGCCGGCGGCGCAGGGCTGGTCACCCGGGCGGCCGACCCGGTGCTCGACGCGGCCGGCCGGCGCGCCTTCCGGCGGCGGCTGACCGAGATCGATCACCTACTCGAGAGCGCTGACGACGCCGCTCTGCACAAGGAACGCGCGGCCCTGGTCGACGAGCTCAAGCGGGCCACCGGCCTCGCCGGGCGCCCCCGCCGGCCCGCCGCCGAGGCCGAACGTGCCCGCGTCAACGCCACCCGCGCGCTGCGGACCGTCCTGCAGCGGCTGGACATCGCCGCGCCGCTCGCCGCCGCGCATCTGCGGGCGTCGCTGCGTACGGGCGCGGTGTTCCGCTATCAGCCCGGTGAACAATTCGTTCACCGCTGGGTTACGCGGCACCGGGCATGAACCCTCCGATCGTGCTGCTGCACGGCCTGACCTTCGACCGCCGCCACTTCGACCCGATGATCCGCTCGCTCGCGGCGGTCGCTCCCGGCCGTCAGGTCCTGGCGCTCGACCTGCCCGGGCACGGCGACGCCCCGCCCCGCGCGTCCTACCACCGCGCGGCGGTCGCCGAGGCGCTGCACGAGCAGATCGGCCACCTGCCGCCGCCGGTGCTCGTGGGTCACTCGGTCAGTGCGATCCTCGCCACCACGTACGCCGCCCGCTATCCGGCCCACGCCGTGCTCAACCTCGACCAGCCCCTGCTCACGGGCCCGTTCGGTGCGGCGGTCCGGGCCGCCGAGCCTGTCCTGCGCTCGCCCGGCTGGCGCACCGTCTGGGACGGTTTCCTGGCCGGCATGGGCATCCCCGCGCTACCGTCCGCCGCCCGCGAGCTCGTCGAGACGGCCACCGACCCCCGCCCCGACCTGCTGCTCGGCTACTGGGACGAGATCCTGCGCCACACCGACGAGGAGCTGACAACCCGGACCGAAACCGATCTGCGTACGCTCACCGCGCGCGCCGTCGCCTACCACTGGGTGACCGCCGCGCAGCCGCACGCCCCCTACCGCGCCTGGCTGGCCGAGCAACTGCCGCAGGCCGGCATCACGGTCCTGCCCGGCGGCCACTTCCCGCACCTGTCCCACCCCGGCGAGGTCGCCCGGATCGCCGCCGCCCTGTAACTCCCGAGGTGGCCGGGGCGTCCCCGCCCCGGCCGGCAGACCTCAGGCCGCGGCCTCGGCGATGAGCTCCACGAGCGCCGCCGCCTCCGGGATGGCGACCGTGTGCGAACCGCCCGCCACCTCGACCGTCCGGCGTGAACCGGCCCGCTCCGCCATGAACCGCAGCGCCGCCACCGGGATGTTGCGGTCCTCGCTGCCGAACAGGAACCAGCTCGGCACCGACTTCCACGCCGGCTCGCCCGACTTCTCGCCCAGCGCCGCGTCGGTGATCGGCCGCTGCGTCACCGCCATGACGGCGGCCTCCGCGGCGGTCGAGTCGGCGGCGAACTGGCTGTGGTACCTGTCCTGCTCGATGTACAGGTCCGAGCGGCCGTCCGGCAGCTTCACCGGCCGCAGCGTCTCCCCCAGCGTGCTGCCGGGGAACTTGCCGGCCAGGTCACCGGCGCTCTCCCCGGCGTCCGGCGCGAACGCACCGACATAGACGAGCGCCTTGACCGCCGGGTTCCCGACCGCCGCATTCGTGATCACCATGCCGCCGTACGAGTGGCCGACCAGCACCACATCGCCGTAGACGCCGGTCAGCGCGGTCCGCAGATAATCGCTGTCGCTCGCGACGCCGCGCAGCGGGTTGGCGACCGCGACGGCCGGGAACCCGGCGTCGAGCAGCCGCGCGATGACGCCGTTCCAGCTCGCCGACTCGGCGAACGCGCCGTGGACGAGCACGATCGTGGGCTTGGTCACGAGTACCTCCAAGGGTGTCGATGTCTTGCTCATCGTGTCCGATCCGGCGGGCTCGCGCATGAGCCAAATGACTGGCCCTACGCTGGGGGCATGAAGGTTCTGTCCATCCAGTCGGCGGTCGCCCACGGGCACGTCGGCAACTCCGCGGCCGTGTTCCCGCTGCAGCGCATCGGCGTCGAGGTCGTCCCGGTCCTCACCGTCAACTTCTCCAACCACACCGGGTACGGCGCCTGGCGCGGGCCGCTCATCCCGCCGGCCGACGTGGCGGAGGTCCTGCTCGGCGTCGAGGAGCGCGGCGTGTTCCCGCAGATCGACGCCGTGCTCTCCGGCTACCAGGGCGGCATCGGCATCGGCGACGTCATCGTCGACGCGGTGCGCCGGGTCAAAGAGGCCAACCCCGCCGCCGTGTACGCCTGCGACCCCGTCATGGGCAACGCCAAGTCCGGCTGCTTCGTCGCACCCGAGATCCCCGAACTGCTGCGCGACCGGGTCGTCCCGGTGGCCGACATCATCACCCCGAACCAGTTCGAGCTCGGCTTCCTCACCGGCACCGACCCGGCGAGCATCGACTCCACCCTCGCCTCCGCCGACCTGGCCCGCGCGATGGGCCCCTCGACCGTGCTCGTCACCAGCGTCGAGCGCCCCGACCGCCCCGAGGGCACGATCGAGATGCTCGTCGTCGACCCGGCCGGCGCCTGGCTGGTCAACACCCCCCACCTGCCCTTCAAGGCCAACGGCTCCGGCGACGTCACGGCGGCGCTCTTCACCGCCCACTACGTGGAGACCAAGGACGCGGCGGTGGCGCTGGAGCGTACGGCCTCCAGCGTCTTCGATTTGATCGAGACGACCTACCGCTCGGGCGAGCGGGAGCTGCAGCTGGTGCAGGCGCAGGAGTTCTACGCGGCGCCGCGCATGCAGTTCAAGGCCGAGCAGGTGCGCTGACCGGCTTCGTCGCGGCTCGACCTGCCGGGCTGCGACCGGCGGCACGGGCCGGCCGGTGGCCGGGCCGGCGTCGGGGTGACGCCGGCCCGCGGGGTGGGTCAGGCGACGTCGATGGCGTCGATCTCGGCGAAGTTGGCGCCCTTGCCGTACGAGAGGGTGTTGGTCCCGGCCTTGAGCGTCACCGTGCGCTCGGTGACCTGCCAGTTGTCCCAGCCGGTGACGGGGTAGTCGACCGTGCCGGCGGCGGCGTTGTTGACGAACAGGGCGTGGCTGGCGGCGCCGGCGTCGGAGCCGTTGGCGTAGCGGGTGAACAGGCGGTAGGTGCCGGCGCGGGGCACGTGGACGGTGAAGGTGACGCGGCTGTCGGCGAAGTCGATGCCGCCGACCACGACGCCGTTGCTGGCGCCGCCGGTGGCGTAGCGGGCGTTGGCGCGGGTGAAGGCGGCGTCCTCGGCCTCGTAGCGGATCTTGGCGCCCTCGACGATCGGGCGGGTGCCCTGCCAGTCGAGGCGCTGCGAGTACATGGCGCGGTAGTCGAAGCCCGGGTTCCAGCCGTGGAAGACGATCCGGTCCCTGCCGTCCGGGCCGGTCACGATGTCCTGGCCGCCGGGGCCGCGGACCTCGCCGTTGAACGCGTCGGTGGTCATCAGCGGGGCGTCGGCCTTGGTGTACGGGCCGCGCAGGCTCGGGGCGGTGGCGTAGCTGCTCACGTAGCTGCCGTTGCCGAAGAAGTTCGCGGAGTAGAACAGCACGTACGAGCCGCCGCGCTTCCAGAGCGTCGGCGCCTCGACCAACGTACCCTCGAAGGGCTTGTTCTGCTTGATCAGCTGCGTCTCGGCGCCGGTGCGGCGCAGGCCGTCGGCGCTGACCTGCTGCAGACGCAGCCAGGTGTCCTGGGCGCAGCAGTTGCCGTCGTTCTTCCACAGCATGTAGCGGCGGCCGCCCTCGTAGTAGGACGACGCGTCGATCGCGCCGCCGATCTCCGGGGTGCAGACCAGGCTGGTGTCGCGGGGCTTGAACGGGCCGCCGGGCGAGGTGGCGGTCGCGGCGCCGATGCACTGGGTGCCCGAGGCGCGGTCGTGCGCGGTGTACCACATGACGAAGCTGCGCGGCCCGGTCGCGAACACCTCCGGCGCCCAGATGCCGTGGTCACCGGAGCCGCCGGGCGGGAACGACCACTCCGTGTCGACCCAGGCGCCCAGCGTCGGCAGGGCGTCGGTCTGCTGCACGGTCCAGGTGACCAGGTCGGTGGAGGTGGCCCACTTGATGTTGCGGCCGTCGCTGTTGGTCGCGTACGCGTAGTAGGTGCGCCCGACCTTCATCACGTCCGGGTCGGCGAAGTTCTCGTCGATGACCGGGCTGATCGCGGGCGCGGCTTTCACCGCGGGCCCGGCTTCTGCCGGGGCGGCCGGCGCGGCGACCGACGGGCCCGCCGAGGTGGTGAGCAGGGCGAGGGCGGCGGTGACGGCGGTCGCGAGGCGGCGCGCCCGGTTTCTCGGCATGAGCTCTCCACTGAGGTCGGTGGCGGAGATCCATCATCACGTTACGAGCAGGTTTCCTGTCAAGGGCCGTGCCCGTTCATCCCAGGCGCCACAGCTGGGCGGCGGAGCCGTTGCAGGGGTAGAGGGACAGCCGCGCGCCGTTGGCGGCGTTCCACTCGTAGTTGTCCAGGCACATGTTGCCGGCGACGTTGCGCAGTGACATCCAGCCGCTGCCGCGGTCCTGGACGACCCACTGCTGGGCGGTGGAGCCGTTGCACGGGTAGAGGCCGACGTCGGCGTTCGCGGACGTGCTGTGGTTGAGGTCGTCGAGGCAGGTGCCGGTGTTGAGGTTGCGGATCTCGTAGTGGGTGCCGGCCCGGTAGGTCAGCTCCCACTGCTGGGCGGTGCCGCCGTTGCAGTCGTAGAGCCGTACGAGCGCTCCCGGGGTGGTGTTGAACTCGTAGTTGTCGACGCACCGGTTGCTGTGCTGGCCGCGGATGCCGGGGTTGACCACCGTGCTCGGGATCGGCTGGCCGAAGAACGGGTCGCCGTTCTCGCGCCACAGCAGCTGCTGCACGCGGGTGTGCCGGTTCGGGTCGCGCAGCGCGTCCGGTGTGGGGGTGGCGTAGTCGCGGGCGTGGTAGACCAGCAGGTCCGTGGTGTTGTCCTCGGCGACGGTGAAGCTGCCGTGCCCGGGACCGTAGACGCCGTTGGCGGTCTGGAACACCGGGTTCGGATGCTTGTACCAAGAGGCCGGGTTGAGCAGGTCAACGTTGTCCCAGGACGACAGCAGGCCGAGTTTGTAGCGCGAGTCCGTGGCCGAGGCCGAGTAGGCGATGTAGACGCGCCCGTTCTTCACCAGCGGCGACGGGCCCTCCACGACACCGGCGACGCCCTCCTTCTCCCACGCGACGGTCGGCCGGGCGATCTCCACCGCGGTGCCGGTGATCGCGGTCGGGCCGTTCATGCGGGCGAGGTACAGGTGGCTGTTGAAGTTCGTCGACGGGCTGTCCTGCGCCCACGCGAAGTAGCGCACGCCGCGGTTGACGAACACCGCCGCGTCGAGCTGGAACGACTCCCAGCCGGTCTGGAACCGCTGCGGTGCGCTCCACGCGCAGGTCATCGGGTTGGCGCAGGTGTTGCGGATCCAGTAGAGCCGCTGGTCGAAGACCGCGCTGGCGGGCGACGCGGAGAAGTACATGTACCAGGCGCCGTCGATGTACTGGATGTCCGGCGCCCAGATCCAGCCGCTGAGCGCCCCGCTGCTCGGTGCGACGAACGCGTTGCTCGTCGCGGCGGAGCCCAGGCCCTGCAGGGTGGTGGCGCGGCGCAGCTCGACCCGCTTGTAGTCGGGCACCGACGCGGTCATGTAGTAGTAGCCGTCGGTGTGCTTGTAGATCGCGGTGTCGGCGCGCTGGGACACGACCGGATTCCGTACGGGGACGAACTGCGCCGAGGCCGGGGGCGCGAACCCTGCCAGCAGCGCGACCACCAGGGCCAGCACGACGGTGAGCCTGCGGGACAGGCGGGCGGGGTACCCCATCGACGGCTCCTCGGGTCGCATGCGTGAGCGTTAACATGCGCGCCGGAGCGCCCTCCCGTCAAGTGATGCACGTGAATACGTACGGCCGGGGGTTTGTAGGGTTCTTCACACCCGAGCGTCCCTGACCTTGACATATAGATGCACTCTTTGGCTCCATAGTTGTCTGATCATCGGTAGTCAACGGGGGATGGGTGGTCGACATGGGCCAGAAGTTCGACATGGGTGCGGACACCCTGGGCACGCTGCGGACCCGCACGAGCGGGTCCAACGACGACCTGGGCAGCCTGATCCAGCAGCTGGTCCAGGCCGCGACGCCGCTGGAGGGCAACTTCAACGGCGCGGGCAAGGCGGCGTTCGACCGGTTCAAGGTGCGCGGTGACGAGATCACCGGCGAGCTCAACCGGGCGCTGTCGGCGATCCTCGGCGGCATCGGCGGGATGGACACGTCGTTCCGCGAGGGCGAGCAGGACATGGCGTCCAACTCCACCAGCGCCGAGGGCTCGGCGAACTTCGACGCCGCCCGTTTCGGCGCCGGCCGCTGACCGCTCGCACCGGCTGACCGTCCGCACCGGCTGCCCGCGCGAAGACCACCTCGCGCGCCGGCCGCTGATCGCTCGCACCGGTCGCCCGCGCGATGATCACCGCCTCGCGCGCCGGCTGACCGCTCGCACCATGAAGGAGTAACGGGGAAATGGCTTCCGACCGCCGTAGTTTCGACATGTCCACCTCCGCCGAGGCGCAGGGCAACCTGCAGTCCGTGATCGCCCGGCTCGAAGCGCTGATCAACGACCGCGACGCCGCGGTCAAGGCCGCCATGGCCGACTTCCAGGCCGACGGCGTCGCCGACCAGTACCACGACAAGGAAGTGCGCTGGAACAGCGCCGCCGGCGAGGTCCGCTCGATCATCACGCTGATCCGCACAACCCTGCAGCAGAACGACGACACCGCGCAGACCACCCTGTCCCGGGCCCGCGCCGCCGTCGACGGCATCGGCTGACGCCGGGCGGCTGACACATGAGTCGATGGGACATCGACCCGCCCGGCGTGGCGGGGGTCGTCGAGCGTACGGCCGGACGGGCCCAGGGTTTCGAGACCGCGCGCGCGAGCATCGGCGCCGCCCTCGGCGGGGCCGCCGGCGCCTGCGGCAGCGAGATCGTCGCCGCGGCGCTGTCGGGCTTCTCCGGGCACATCGCCCCGTCGGTCACGGCGGTGGTGCAGCAGACCGGCAGCATCCTCAACGGCGCCCTGGCCGCGACGCGGGCGTACGTCGACGGGGACCTGGAGATGGCCGCGACGGCCCAGGCCAACGCGGCCACCGCCCCGCCGGGCACGGTCGGCGGCAACTGACAGTCCGGCCACGTATTACGGGGGAATCAGTGGTCATTCAGGCAGGCGCGATCCCGCAGTTCAGCGGCGACCTGGCCGCGGTGGAGACGCACGCCGGCGCGCTGCGGACCGCCGGCGGCGACTTCCGCACCACCGGGCAGGACGTGCACAGCACCTGGCAGGGGCTGTCGTCGTTCTACGAGGCGCCGGAGGCCGCCCAGCTGTTCGGGGTCACCGCACGGGTCCAGACCGCGGCGGCGGACGTCGCCAGTGATGTCGAAGAGGTCGGTGCGGCGCTCACCGCGTACGCGGCGGCAGTCCGTCCGATTGCGAACCGGCTCAGCCAGCTGCAGGGCGAGGCCGGCGCGTTCACCGCGAGCATCGACGGCGACGACGACTGGAAAGAGGACGAAGGCAAGGTCAACCGCAACAACGACCTGATCCGCCAGGTCGACACGCAGGTCGCGGCGCTGCAGGCCGCCGAGCGGGACGCGGCCAACCGGATCAACGCCCTGTACGGCGGCACCCACTGGACCGTCGCCGACGGCAGCGACAACCCCAACGCGTACGGCTTCGACGCCGCGCAGCTCGACGGCGAGACCGAGCGTCCGTGGGGAACCGCGGAGGAACGCGACTACCCGTGGTACCGCGACGGCTGGAACATGATCTGGTCGGACAACGTCGGCTTCTGGAAGGACGGCCTCTGGGGCGACGTGACCGGGCTGTTCGGCCTGGTCAACCCGTTCGACTGGGACACCTTCTCGGCGTCCTGGGGCGGGCTGTGGACCCTCACCGGCGGGCTCATCTTCGACCGTGACGCGGCCGCCGCGGCGTGGGCCGAGGTCGGCAAGGGCTTCGTCGCGTGGGACATGTGGTCCGAGGACCCGGCGCGGGCGTTCGGCAACCTGCTCTACAACGTGGTCACGCTGCCGCTGGCCCCGGCCAAGGTCGGCACGTTGGGCAAGGCCGGCAAGGGTGCCGCGGCCGCTGCCGACGCGGGTCGCGCGGCGGATGCGGGGCGCGCTTCTGCGGCTGCCGCTGATGCCGGGCGGGTGCTCGACGATGTGGGCGCTGCCGCCGATCTCGGGCGGGTGGAGGGGTTGCCCACGGTCGGGGACCTTGCCGCGCAGATCGACCTGCATCTGGACGATCTGGTGCGGGCGGATCCGTCGTTGCAGCGGGCGATGGCGGACGCTGACGCTCTGGCGCGCGTCGATGTGGGTACGCCCGAGGTGCCGGCGGCCCGGGTCAGGGAGCCGGAGCTGGTGGGGGCCGGGTCGGGGCGCAATGGTGGGGTGGATGTGGCGCCGCCTCCGCGTACCGGCGGGTCCGACCTTCCTTCGTCACCTTCCCGCGACGTTCCCTCAACGCCGTCCCGCGACGTTCCCTCGACGCCTTCCCGGGATGTTCCTTCGGGGCCTTCGCGGGACGTTCCATCGGGACCTGCTCGGGAAGTTCCCTCGGGGCCTTCGCGTGGCGGTGATGTTCCCTCGACGCCTGGCCGTGGTGGCGGGGCCGAGGTGCCGCTGACTCCTGGGCGCGGCGCCGACGACGTGCCCGCAACGCCGGGTCGGGGCGCGGACGACGTTCCGGTTACGCCCGGGCGCACTGCGGACGAGCCGGTCAATCCGGGCCGTACCACCGAGGATCCGGCGACGGGCCCGGACCGCAACGCCCAGGACGCGCCGGGCACCCCGGCCGACGACGCGCCGAGCCGGCCGGGCG
>CAKUMG010000145.1 GCA_934667465.1 uncultured Actinoplanes sp.
CGGGAGCACGGCGTCACCACGTTCACCGTCCTGCACACCGCTCTGGCCCTGGTCCTGTCGGCGCTCGGCGCGGGCCGCGACATCGCGCTCGGCACCCCGGTCACCGGCCGCGGCGACGAGGCCCTCGACGGGCTCGTCGGCTGCTTCCTCAACACCGTCGTGCTGCGCACCGACCTCGGCGGCGACCCCGGCCCCGGCGAGCTGCTGACCCGGGTGCAGGCCGCGAACACCGCCGCCTTCGCGCACGCCGACGTGCCGTTCGACCGGGTCGCCGAGGCGCTCGCCCCGGCCCGGCACCCGGGCCGCCACCCGCTGTTCCAGACGATGATCGTGCACGAGCACGCCGCTCCCTCGTCCCTGGCCCTGGGCGAGGTCACCGGGCACGTGGAACTCGCCACGACCGGCACCGCGAAATTCGACCTGAGCGTCAAATTCACGGAGCACGAGCAAGGCATCGACGTCGCCCTGGAGTACGCCACCGCGCTGTTCGACGAGACCGCCGTCCGCTCGGTCGCCGACGCGCTGCTGAGCACGCTGTCCGCGCTGTCGGCGGGCGCGGCGCGCCCGGTCCTGGCCTGGGAAAAGGTGGGGGAGTGGAGCTCCGGCCCGGCCGTCGAGGTCCCGGACACCACGCTGCCGGAGCTGTTCCGCCGGGCCGCGCACGCGCACCCGGACCGGATCGCGCTGATCGACGACGCCACGGGCACCGAGCTGACCTACGCCGCCCTGGACGATGCTGTCGGCCGCGTCGCCGCCGGGCTGCGCGACCTGGGCGCCGGGCGGGGCACGGTGGTCGCGGTCGAGGTCCCGCGGTCGATCGAGCTGATCATCGCCCTGTACGCGGTGCAGCGCACGGGCGCCGCGTACCTCCCGGTCGACCCCGACTATCCCGCCGACCGGATCGCCCTCATGCTCGCCGACGCCGCCCCGGTGGCCCACCTGGACGCCGCCCGCGTGCGCGCGTTGGCAGCGGGAGACCCCGGCCCGGTCGACGGCCCGGGCGCGCACGACGCCGCGTACCTCCTCTACACCTCCGGCTCGACCGGCACGCCCAAGGGTGTCCTGGTGAGCCACGCCGCGATCGTGAACCGGCTGCTCTGGATGCAGGACACGTATCCGCTCGGCGCGCACGACCGGGTGCTGCAGAAGACCCCGGCCGGCTTCGACGTGTCCGTGTGGGAGTTCTTCTGGCCGCTGCTCGCCGGCGCGACCCTCGTGCTCGCCGCGCCGGGCGGGCACCGCGACCCCGGCTACCTCGCCGCCACCATCGAGGCCCGGTCGATCACCACGCTGCACTTCGTGCCGTCGATGCTGCGCGCCTTCCTCGGCGACCCGGCCGCCCGCGGCTGCACCGGCCTGCGCCGCGTCTTCTGCAGCGGCGAGGCCCTGCCCGCCGACCTGGTCGCCACGTTCCGCGCCATGCTGGATGCCGGGCTGCACAACCTCTACGGGCCCACCGAGGCGGCCGTCGACGTGACCGCGTGGACCACCGGCGAGGCGGACACCGGCACGCCGCCCCCGATCGGCCGCCCGGTCTGGAACACCGGCGTGCACGTGCTCGACGCCCGGCTGCGGCCCGTCCCGGCCGGCATCCCCGGCGAGCTCTACCTCAGCGGCGCCCAGCTCGCCACCGCGTACCGCGGGCGCCCGGCCCTGACCGCCGAACGGTTCGTCGCCCTGCCCGGCGGCCCGGCCGGCGCCCGCATGTACCGCACCGGCGACCTCGCCCGGTGGCGCGGCGACGGTGCCCTGGAGTACCTCGGCCGCGGCGACGACCAGGTCAAGATCCGCGGCGTCCGTATCGAGCTGGGCGAGGTGGAACAGGCGCTGCTGCGCTGCCCCGGCGTCACCGCCGCGGCCGCCACCACCCGCGTCGACAAGGCCGGCAACACCCGCCTGCTCGGCTTCGTCGTGCCCGCCACCCTCGACCCCGCGACCGTCCGCGACCACCTCGCCGGCCTCGTTCCCGCGCCGCTGGTGCCGGGCACGATCCGGGCGCTCGACCGGCTGCCGCTGAGCCCCAGCGGCAAGCTGGACCGCCGCGCCCTGCCCACCTCCGCCGCCCCCGAGCCGCCCGCCCCGACAGGGGACGGCAACCGCATCGCCGCCATCTTCGCCACGGTCCTCGACCGGCCGGACATCGACCCGGACACCGGCTTCTTCGCCCTGGGCGGCGACAGCATCCTCGCGATCCAGGTCGTCAACCGCGCCCGCGAGGCGGGCCTCGCGCTGCGTGTCCGCGACGTCTTCGAGCACCAGAGCGCCGCCGAGCTCAGCCGCGTCGCGGCGCCCCTGACCCTTCCGCAAGCGCCGTCAGCAGAAGAGGACGGCCCGCTCGAACTCACCCCGATCGTCCACCGCCTGCGCGAGAGCGGCGCCGACCCGGCCACTGTTGTGCAGCGAACGGTCCTGCCCGTGCCACCCGGCTCCACCGATGCGGCCCTGGACAAAGCCGTCGCCGCGCTGCACGCCCGGCACCCTGCCCTGCGCCAGCGTCTCACCGTCAGCCCGTACGGCCACTGGTCCCTCGAGATCCTCCCGGCCGGCACCGGCGCCGCCCCCTTGACGAGCTGGCAGCTGACTCCGGACGGCGTGGCGGTGACCGCCCAGCACCTCGCGGTCGACGCCGTCTCCTGGGGTGTCCTCGCCGCCGACCTGCGCGCGCTGCTGGCCGGCGAGACCCTGCCCGCCCCCACCGGCACCACGCTGCGCGCCTGGGCCACCGGCCTGCGCGACCGGTCCGCGGACCCCGCCGTGCTCGCCGAATACGGCTACTGGCACGACATCCTGGCCGGCGCGGTCCCCGTGCTCCCGCCCGGAACCTCCGCCGGCACCGAGACCGCCGACGTCCCGGCCGAGCTGTTCGGGCCGCTGTGGCGCTGGGCCGCCGAGGAGCACGCGTTCACCGGTGAAGACCTGCTGCTGACCGCGATCGGGCTCGCGGCTGAGGGCCGGAACGTGACCGTCTCCCTCGAAGGGCACGGCCGGACCGAGGAGAACGCGGGCACGGTCGGGTGGTTCACCACCGTCCACCCGGTGCGGCTCGACATCCCCGAGGGGCCCGGCGACGCGCTCAAGGCGGTCAAGGAGCAGCTGCGAGCCGTGCCAGGCAAGGGGATCGGCTACGGCCTGCTGCGCCACCTCAACCCGCAGACCGCCCCGGGACTGGCCGCCGCGGGTGAGCCCGGGCTGCTCGTCAACTACCTCGGCCACCGGCGCGAAACCCTGGACTTAGGCCCGGCCCCGGATACCGCGGAACTCGTTGCCTACACCCTCGACACGGACGCCGGGCGCGAGCTGCGCGTGGTGCTCAGCGACCCGGCGGGCGACCACGACCTGCCCCGGTTCGCGGCCGCGCTCGACGACGCGTGGGAAGCCCTGGCGGGCTTCGTGGCGTCCGGGCCGGCCGGCGGGCGTACCCCCTCGGACCTGACCCTGCCCCGGGTGACGCAGGCCGAGATCGACGCCCTGGACGCGGAGATCCCGGGCTGGACCGACCTGGTGCCCGCCGGACCGCTGCAGGAGGGCCTCGCCGCGCTCGCGCAGACCGGGGCCGAGGACGTCTACACGGTCCAGCTGCGGCTGCGCTTCACCGAGCCCCTCGACCTCGACCGGCTCCGCACGGCCCTCGCAGCGGTCGTCGCCGCGAACCACGGCCTGCGCACCGGCCTGCGGGTCCTCGACGGCGGCCGGGTCGCCGGGGTGGTGCACGCCACGGTCCCGATCGAGATCCGCGAGCATGCCGCCGCCGACCTCGACGCCGTGGCCACGGCCCGCCGCACCCAGCCGTTCGACCTCGCCCGCCCGCCGTTGTTCCGGTTCGATGTCGCCCCGCCCGGCACCCTCGTCATCACCGGCCACCACGCCGCATGGGACGGCTGGTCGGCCGCCCTGCTCGTGGAGCAACTGCTCGACGCGTACGCCGCCCGCCCGATTCCCGCCGACGGCGACCGCGCCCACCGCGCGTACCTCGAGAAGCTCGCCGCCCACGACCCCGCCCCCGCGCTGGCCGCGTGGCGCGAGACCCTCGACGGCCTGCCCGGCCCCACGTTCCTGGCCCGCGCCGACGCCCCCGGCACCGGCCTGCCCATCGAACTGCGCGCCACCGTCCCCGAGCCCCTGGCCCGCACGCTCCGCGACCGCGCCGCCGAGCACGGCCTGACCCTGAGCACCGTCCTGCAGGGCGCATGGGGCCTCCTGCTGGCCCGCCGCACCGGCTCCGCCGACGTCGTGTTCGGGCTGACCGTCGCCGGGCGTCCGGCCGAGATCGAGAACATCGACCGGGCCGTGGGCCTGTTCGTCACCACCGTCCCGGTCCGCCTCGACCTGCGCCCCGGCGAACCCCTGGCCGCGGCCCTGCGCAGGCTGCAGGACCGGCACGCCGCCACCGCCGAGCACCCGTTCACCGGGCTCGCCGCGATCCAGCGCGCCGCCGGGCACGGGCCGCTCTTCGACACCCTGCTCGTCGTCGAGAACTACCCCCTCGACGAGGCCGCCCTGCGCGCCGCCGGGCTCGACGGCATCGAGGCGGCCGACGCCACCCACTACCCGATCGTGGTGTCGTGGCTGCCCGGCCCGGCCGCGACCGTGATCCTGGCCTACCGCCCCGACCTGCTCCCCACCGCCGAGGCCGAGTCGATCCGCGCCGAACTCCTCGACACCCTCACCCTGCTCGCCGCGGGCCTGGACGACCCGGGCCCGGCGCCGACCGCCACCGAGCCCGTCCCGGCCACCGAGCCCGTCTCCGGGACCGCGCCCCCCTTCAAGACCGCGCCCGCCGACGAGAAGCAGCAGAGCGAAGGCCTCCTCGCCACCCTGTTCGCCGACGTGCTGGAGACCCCCGCGGGCGAGCACGACAGCTTCTTCGCCCTGGGCGGCGACAGCATCCTGGCCATCCAGCTCGTCGCCCGGGCCCGCGCCGCCGGCCTCCACCTGACCGCCGCCGACGTCTTCGAACACCGCACGCCCGCCGCGCTGGCCGCCAAGGCCGCCACCGCCGCACCTGTCACCCGTACGGCGGCAGTCAGTTTCGACCGCTCTGCCCTCACCCCAATCATGCACTGGCTCCGCGAGCTCGGCGGCCCGTCCCGCACCTACAGCCAGGCCATGCGGCTGCGCCTGCCCGCCGGCCTGACCGATGACGAGCTGCGCGCCGCGATCCAGCGCGTCCTCGACACCCATCCGATGCTCCGCGCCCGCCTGCATTCCACACCGGACGGCTGGCACCTCAGCGCGCCCCGGCCCGGCAGCGTCACCGCCGCCGAGGTGCTGACCACCAGCGGCCCGGCCGACCTCGCGACCGCCGCCGGCCGGCTGGACCCGGAGGCGGGCGTGCTGACCCGCTGGGTCCGCGACGGCGACACCCTCCTGGCCGTCATCCACCACCTCGCGGTCGACGGCGTCTCCTGGCGCATCCTCCAGGACGACCTCGCCGCCGCGCTGCGGGGCGAAGCCCTGCCCCCGCCCGGCACCGGCTTCGACGAGTGGGCCGCCTTCCTCGAAGAAGACGCGCTCGTACGCCGCCACGAGCTCGACCACTGGCGCCACGCCCTCGACACCCCGCCCCTGTTCCCCGGCCTCACCCTCGATCCGGCGCTGGACACCGCGCGGACCCGCCGCGAGCTGACCGTGACCCTCGACGTCCAGGCCACCGAGGCGACCCTGCTCACCGCGCTCGGCCGCGCCCTCGGCACTCCGGTGACCGTGATGGTCGAGGGCCACGGCCGCGGCGACGACGTGGACCTGTCCCGCACGGTCGGCTGGTTCACCACCCAGTACCCGGTGCGCCTCGGCCCCGACGGTCCCGAGCAGACCCCGGGCCGCGGCCTCGGCTACGGGCTGCTGCGCCACCTGAACCCCGAGACCGGGCCCCTGCTCGCCGCCGCGCCCCAGCCGCAGCTCCGCTTCAACTTCCTCGGGCGCACGACCAGCGACGCCGGGGGAGAGCACGACCTCGACGGGTGGGCCGACCCCGGGCTGCCCGTCCCCTACCCGTACGAGATCACCGTGGCCGCCGGCGCCGCCGGCCTGGTGATCCGCCTCGCCTGGGCGGGCCGGCTGATCGCGGAGGAGACCGCGCGCCGCCTCGCCGACGACTACCTGCTCGCGCTGCGCGACCTGCGAACCGCACCACCGGCGGAGCAGCAGACCCACGAGGAAGCGCTCGTGGACATCGACGCGGCCGAGCTCGACGACCTGTGGAGGAACTGATGACCGGCGCGCCCGGCCTGGACGACATCCTGCCGCTCTCCCCGCTGCAGCACGGCCTGCTGATCTGGGCCTCCTACGGGCAGACCGCCGCCGACGTCTACGCGGTCCAGCGTTCGTTCGCGCTGGAGGGCGACGTCGACGCGAAGACGCTGCGCGCGGCCGGCGAGTCGCTGCTGCGGCGGCACCCGAACCTGCGCGCCGCGTTCCGGTTCCGCCGCAACGGCGACCCGGTGGCCCTCGTGCCCCGCGAGGTGGAGCTGCCGTGGCGCGAGCTCGACGCCGGGTCGGAGGACGAGCTCGCTGCGATCGCCGCGGAGGAGCGCCGCCGGCCGTTCGACCTGGGCCGGCCGCCGCTGCTGCGCCTCGCCCTGGTCCGCACCGGCCCGGCGCGCGCCACGCTGCTGCTCACGTTCCACCACATCCTGCTCGACGGCTGGTCGGTGCCGCTGCTCGTCAAGGAGCTGTTCACGGCGTACGGCGACGGCGTGGCCCCGCCCGTCACCCCGTACCGCGGCTATCTCTCCTGGCTGTCCAAGCAGGACGCCGCCGCCTCCGTGACGGCCTGGCGCGCGTATCTCGACGGCCTGGCCGGGCCGACCCTCGCCGCCCCCGGCGCCGACCCACACGCCCCCACCACCCCGACCGAGCTGACCACCTGGCTCGACGAGGACACCACCGCGGCGCTCCGGACCCTGTCGAAGCAGCGGGAGCTGACCGCCAACACCGTGCTGCAGACCGCCTGGGCGTTCGTGCTCGGCGAGCTGACCGGCGCGCCGGACGTCGTCTTCGGCATCACTGCCTCCGGCAGGGCCGCCGCCGTCCCCGGCGCGCAGGACATCGTCGGGCTGCTCATCAACACCGTCCCGGCCCGCGTCACCGTCCGCCCCGGCGAGACCGCCGCCACGCTGATGGCCCGCGTGCAGCGCGAGCAGTTCCGGCTCATCGAGCACCAGCACGTGCGCCTGGCCGACCTGCAACCGGCCGGGACGACGCTGTTCGACACGTACGCGGTCTTCGAGAACTACCCCCTCGACGCGGCGGTCCTCGACGACCTGGGCCGCCGCGCCGGGCTGCGCGTCCTGTCCGTCGGCTCCACCGAGGCCAGCCAGTACCCCCTCGGCGTCATCGCGACCCCGGGCGACCGGCTGCGCCTCGACGTCCGCTACCGCCCCGAGGCCGTCCCCGCAGAGGTCGCCGAGCGGGCCGCCCGCCGCGTCGGCGAGGTGCTGCGCGAGCTGATCGCCGGACCGGACCGCCGCTGCGCCGCCTTCGGCCTGCTCTCGCCCGCCGAGCACGCCGACCTGGTCGTCGAGCGCAACCGCACCGGGGTCGCGCTCGACGAGGTGACGTTCGACGAGCTGATCGTCCGGCACACGGACAGCGACGCGGACGCCGTGATCTGCGCGGGGGAGCGGCTCACCTACCGCGAGCTCGGCGAGCAGTCCGAGCGCGTCGCCCGCGCCCTGGCCGCCCGCGGCGTCGGGCCCGAGGTCCCGGTCGCGGTGGCGCTGCCGCGCTCGGCCGCCCAGGTCGTCGCGATGCTCGGCGTACTGCGCGCCGGCGGCGTCTACGTGCCCGTCGACATCGACTATCCGGCGGAACGGGTCGAGTACCTCCTCGCCGACGCCCGCCCGGCCCTCACGATCACCGGCGAGGTGCTGCAAGTCCTGCTGCACGAGCCGGGGGCGGACGTGACGAAGGCGCGGCCGGGCAACGCCGCGTACGTCATCTACACCTCCGGCTCGACCGGCCGCCCGAAGGCCGTCGTCGTCACCCATGCGGGCCTGCCCAGCCTCGCGCACACGGTCGGCGAGCACTTCCGGGCCGGCCCCGGCGACCGGGTGCTGCAGTTCGCGTCGCAGAGCTTCGACACCTCGGTGTGGGAGCTGTGCATGGGCCTCGCCGCGGGCGCCACGATGGTCATCGCCACCCCGGACCAAAGGCTGGGCACCGCGTTCGTACGGCTGCTCGCCGAGCACCGCATCACCCACCTGACCGTGCCGCCGTCCGCCCTCGCCGAACTCGACGTGACCGCCGTCGCGCCCGGCGCCGCGGTCATCGTGGCCGGCGAGGCGTGCCCGCCCGAGCTCGCGCGCCGCTGGATCGACGCGGGGCACCGCCTGTTCAACTCGTACGGCCCCACCGAGACCACCGTCGACGCCACGCTCTGGACGGCGGGCGAGCCCAGCGGCACCGCCCTGCCGATCGGGCTGCCCGTGCACAACACCCGCGTGTACGCGCTCGACCCCGCCCTGCGCCCGGTCCCGGCCGGCGCGATCGGCGAGCTCTACGTCGGCGGCACCGGCCTCGCCCGCGGCTACCGCGACCAGCCCGCCCTGACCGCCGCCCGGTTCGTCGCCGACCCGTTCGCACCCGGCGAGCGGCTCTACCGCACCGGCGACCTGGTCCGCTGGCGCCCCGACGGCACCCTCGAGTTCCGCGGCCGCGCCGACCACCAGGTGAAGATCCGCGGGTTCCGGGTCGAGCCCGGCGAGATCGAGGCCGTGCTGGCCGGCCACCCCGCCGTCGCCAAGGCCCTCGTGATCGCCGCGGACGACGAGGTGGCCGGGACACGCCTGATCGCGTACGTGATCCTCGATGGCGACGCCGAACCCGCCGCCCTGCGCGCCTTCACCGCCCGCAGCCTGCCCGAGCACATGGTGCCCGCGGCCGTCGTCGTGCTCGACGCGTTCCCGCTCACCCCGAACGGCAAGGTGGACCGGGCCGCCCTGCCCGGCGCCGACATCACCGCCGCACCCACCCGCGGCGGCGACGGCGGCGACCCCCGTGAGCAGCTCATGGCGGAGGCGTTCGCCGCCGTGCTCGGCGTGCCCGGCATCGGCCCCGGCGACGGGTTCTTCGACCTCGGCGGGCACTCGCTGCTGCTGGCCCGGCTCGTCGGCCGGGTCGAGGAGGTCTTCGGCGTGACCCTGGGCATGGGTGACGTCTTCGAGGCACCCACGCCCCGCGAACTGGTCCGGCTGCTCGACCGCGGCCGCGACCGCCCGCCGCTGGAGGCGAAGCCCCGCACCGGCCCGCAGCCGCTGTCCTACGCCCAGCGCCGCCTGTGGTTCCTGCACCGCCTCGAAGGCCCCAGCCTCACCTACAACATGCCCGCCGTGCTGCGGCTCACCGGCGAGCTCGACGCGGACGCCCTGCGCGCGGCCCTCGACGACGTCGTCGGCCGCCACGAGAGCCTGCGCACGGTCTACCTGCCCGGCGACGGCGAGGGCCTGCAGGAGATCCTGCCCGTCTCCACGCCCATGCCGTTCGAGGCCACGGCGACGACCGACCTGACCGCCGACCTCACCCGGGCCGCCTCGCACCTCTT
>CAKUMG010000146.1 GCA_934667465.1 uncultured Actinoplanes sp.
GGCCGTGGTCGAGGGCGTGATGGGGCTCTACGACGGGCGGGTCGGGATCTCTCCCGACGACGGGTCCACCGCGCACGTCGCGCGCGTGCTCGACGCGCCGGTGATCCTCGTCGTCGACGCGCGCGGGCAGCACCGGTCGGTCGCGGCGCTGCTGCACGGGTTCCGCGCCTTCGACCCGCGGGTGGCGCCGGCCGTCGCCGCGGCGGTGGCCCGGGCGGCGGAACGGGACGGGGTGGCCCGGCTGCGGCCCGTCTCGCCCGCGCCGGCCGGCCTCGTGGCTCCCGTTCCCCACGCGTAGCGGGTGGCATGTGCCCGGGACGGTGACTAGCGTTCCGGGCATGCGCGCCGCCTATGCCAGTGCCATCGAGCCGGACGAGCCCCTCTCCGCCCTCACCGTCGGCGACCGGCCCGAGCCGTCGCCCGCCGACGGGTGGGTGACGGTGGAGGTGCGGGCCAGCTCGCTCAACCACCACGATCTGTGGTCGCTGCGCGGGGTGGGCCTCCCGGCCGAGCGGCTGCCGATGATCCTCGGCTGCGACGCGGCGGGCGTCGATCCGGACGGCAACGAGGTCGTCCTGCACGCGCTGATCGACGACCCGGCGGACCCGCGCGGCTATTCGCTGCTGTCCGAGCGGCATCCCGGCACGCTCGCCGACCGGGTCGCCGTGCCCGCCGCCAACCTGGTGCCCAAGCCGGCAGGCATGTCGTTCCTCGAGGCCTCCTGCTTCCCGACGGCGTGGCTCACGGCCTGGCACATGCTGACGACGCGCGGCCGCGTCGCCGAGTCCGACGCCGTCCTCGTCCAGGGCGCGGGCGGGGGCGTCGCCACCGCCGCCGTCGCGCTCGGGGTGGCCCTGGGCAAGCGGGTCTACGCCACCAGCCGCGACGCCGGCAAGCGCGAGCGCATCGCCGCCCTGGGCGCGACGGCGGTCGAGCCCGGCGCCCGGCTGCCCGAGCGGGTGGGCGTGGTCGTCGAGTCGGTCGGCGCCCCGACGTTCGAGCACTCGCTGAAGTGCTCCGCGCCGGGCGCCCGCATTGTGGTCTGCGGCGCCACCGGCGGCCCGTTCCCCAAGGTGGACCTGCGCCGCGTCTTCGCGATGCGGCTCGAGATCCTGGGCAGCAGCATGGGCACGGCGGCCGAGCTGGCGGCGCTGCTCGACCTCTGCGTCGAGCGGGGCATCCACCCGGTGATCGACTCGACGTTCGGGTTCTCGGCGGTGGGGGAGGCGTTCGCGCGACTCGCCTCCGGGGAGATCTTCGGCAAGGTGGCGATCGACCACCTGCACTGACCCCCGATGGGGTGAATGCGGTCCCGTGGACACTCCCACCGTCGGGGACTTGACCGTCGCCGTGGCGTATCGCCTGGTAAGGGGGCAGGAGGTGGTGTCGCCGGTGTGCGGGCCTTCGCTATGGTCGAGCGCATGTCTGACAACAGCGTCGATCCGAGCGGCAACACCGAGGCCTTCCGCGCCTTCACGCAGAACGGCCCCACGGAGCCCGCTCCCGCCTCGAAGACACCGCTGATCATCGGCATCATCGCGGTGGTGGTCGTTCTCGTCGCCGTGCTGGCCTGGCTCGCCCTGGGCTGACGGCAGCGCCGGCCGTGCCCACGCGGTGCGGCCGGCACCGGAACCGACAACGCGGGCTGTCACCCCTGAGGGTGGCAGCCCGCGACCATTCCGTCCTCAGCCGGCGGTCAGGGCTCGCTCGGTCCTCAGCCGGCGGTCAGGGCCTGCTCGGTCTCGCGGGCGATCTCCGCTTCCTCGTCCGTCGGCACGACGAAGACTTTCGTCCGGGCGTGCTCCGGCGCGATCAGTTGCTCGCCACCGATGTTGCGCTCCGGGTCGATCTCGATGCCGAGCGGTGCCAGCCCCGCGAGCGCCGCCGCGCGGACCGCGGGCGCGTTCTCGCCGACGCCCGCGGTGAACGTGATGGCGTCCACCCGGCCGAGCACCGCGAGGTAGCTGCCGACGTACTCCTTGATGCGCCGGCAGTAGAGGTCGAAGGCGAGGGTGGCCTGCGGATCGCCCTCGGCGCGGCGGCGCTGGACGGCGCGCATGTCGTTGTCGCCGCTCAGGCCCTGCAGCCCGCCGGAGCGGGTGAGCGAGCGCTCGATCTCGTCGAAGCCGAGGCCCGCCACCCGGTGCAGGTGGAAGATCACGGACGGGTCCAGGTCGCCGCTGCGGGTGCCCATGACGAGCCCGGAGAGCGGGGTCAGGCCCATCGAGGTGGCGACGCTGCGGCCACCCTCGACGGCGCAGGCGCTGGCGCCGTTGCCGAGGTGCAGCGTGATGACGTTGGTCTCGGCGACCGGGCGGCCGAGCAGCTCCGCCGTGCGACGGGCCACGTAGGAGTGCGAGGTGCCGTGGAACCCGTACCGGCGGATCTGCCATCTCTGCGCCAGGTCCGCATCGATTGCGTAGGCGACGCCGTCGGCCGGGATGCTCTGGTGGAACGCGGTGTCGAAGACGGCCACCTGCGGGACGTCGGGCAGCAGCTTGCGGGCGACCTCGATGCCGCTCAGCGCCGCCGGGTTGTGCAGCGGTGCGAGCGGGACGAGGCCCTCGACGGCCGCCACGACGTCGTCGTCGATCACGGTCGGGGCGCTGAAGAGGCCGCCGCCGTGCACGACCCGGTGGCCGACGGCGTCGAGGCCGTCGAGGTCGGTGACGGACATGACGTGCTGGAGCGCGCCGGTGTGGTCGGCCGCGTCGCCGCCGGGCTCGCCGATGCGCTCGACGAGTCCCTTGGCGACGGTCCTCCCGTGGTCGAAGAGGCGGTACTTGACCGAGGAGGAGCCGGAGTTCAGGACCAGGATCTTCATGCGTGTGCCTGGATCGCGGTGATGGCCACGGTGTTGACGATGTCCTTCACTGTCGCGCCTCGGGAGAGGTCGTTGACCGGGCGGCGCAGGCCCTGCATGACGGGTCCGACCGCGACCGCGTTGGCCGAGCGCTGCACGGCCTTGTAGGTGTTGTTGCCCGTGTTGAGGTCGGGGAAGATCAGCACGGTTGCCTTGCCCGCCACCGTGCTCTCCGGCAGCTTGGTCGCCGCCACGGCCGGGTCCACCGCCGCGTCGTACTGGATCGGGCCCTCGACCGGGAGCTCCGGGTGCCGCTCGCGGACCAGGGCGGTGGCCGCCGCGACCTTCTCCACGTCGGCGCCCGCGCCGGAGCTGCCGGTGGAGTAGGACAGCATGGCCACGCGCGGCTCGATGCCGAAGGCGGCGGCCGTCCGCGCGGAGGAGATCGCGATGTCCGCGAGCTGGGCGGCGTCGGGGTCGGGGTTGACCGCGCAGTCGCCGTAGACCAGCACGCGGTCGGCCAGCAGCATGAAGAACACGCTGGAGGCGACCGAGACCTCCGGGACGGTCTTGATGATCTCGAAGGCGGGCCGGATGGTGGCGGCGGTCGTGTGCGTCGCCCCGGAGACCATGCCGTCGGCGTGCCCGGCGGCGACCATCATCGTGCCGAAGTAGTTGACGTCGCGAACCACGTCGTACGCCAGGTCGAGCGTCACGCCCTTGTGCCGGCGCAGCTTCGCGTACTCCTCGGCGAAGCCGTCCCGCCACTCGCTGGTGGCCGGGTCGACCAGCCGCGCGCCGCCGATCTCCAGGCCCAGCTCGCGGGCCCGGCGCGAGATCTCCTCCGGGTCGCCGAGCAGGGTCAGCTCGGCGACGCCGCGGCGCAGCAGCGTCTCGGTGGCCCGCAGGATCCGCTCCTCGGAGCCCTCGGGCAGCACGAGGTGGCGGCGGTCGGCGCGGGCCCGGTCGATCAGGTCGTTCTCGAACATCAGCGGGGTCACCCGGGCGGACCGGGTCACGTCGAGCAGCCGGGACAGCTCGGCGGTGTCCACGTGCTCGTCGAACGCCCCCAGCGCGGCCTGCACCTTGCGGGGCGTCGCCGGGCTCAGCTTCGCCTCGATGCGGCCGGCGGCGTTGATCGTGTCGTAGCTGTCCGTCTTGACGACCAACATGGCCAGCCCGGTGTTGAGCCGCTCGATGACGCGGACGGCCCGGGGGTCGGGGGCCTCGCCGAGCGTCAGCACCAGCCCGGCCAGCGTGACGTTGCCCGCGGCGTGGGCGGCGCTCGCGGCGACCAGCAGATCGGCCCGGTCGCCGGGCGTGATGAGCAGGGCGCCGTCGGTCAGGTGGTCGAGCAGGGCCGGCACGTGCGCTGCGCCGACCACATAGTCCAGGACGTCGCGGTCGAGCGCGGCCTCACCGCCGGTCACCACCGTCGCGTCGAGCGCCGCGGCGACCTCGGCCACGGTCGGCGCGGCGACGGCGGCCACCTCGGGGATCGTCCACACCGGCACGGGCAGCCCGTCGGGGGCGGCGACCCCCTCGGGCACCCGGTTGGCGACGACGGCCAGCACGGTGGCGCCGAGGTCGGTGAGCGAGTGGTACGCCGCGCGCACCGCCCCGCTGACGTCGCCGCGCCGCCCCTGACCGCTGACGACCGGGAGCACGACGCTGCCGAACTCGTTGGCGAGCCGGGCGTTGAACGCCAGCTCGCGGGGCAGCTCGTCGCTCCCGTCGCCCTTGCCGTCGGCGAAGTCGCTCCCGATGACGACGACGGACGTGCAGTCGCGCTCCACCTCGCGGTAGCGCTCGACGATCCGCGAGATCAGCTCCTCGCGCTTGCCGTCGGCGACCAGGGCGGCGGCCTCCGCGGCGGTCACGCCGTAGGAGGCGTCGTAGTCCGCGCTGCCCGGATAACGCTCGGTCATCAGCGTGAGCAGCGGATCCCTGCCGGAGGCCGGCACCAGCGGCCGGAACACGCCGACGCGGGCCACCTGCCGGGAGAGGAGCTCCGCCACCCCGAGGGCGACCGTTCCCTTGCCGACGCCGGGCCCGAGCCCGGCGACGTAGACGCTGCTTGCCACGTGCCCCAACCTACCGGCAGCGTGCTGATCCCGCCCGGGGTCGGGCGACCCTGTGGACGAGGGGCGAAGGGCCTGTGGACAACGCGGCCGGTGCTGCGGCGCGCCGGGCTACGATCCCGGGTGGGGGCGGCCGGAGGCCGGGGCGCAGGCGGCCCGAGGCGGTTTTATCCGAGCAATCCGCGCAAATAGGCGTCGGGGCGGCCCAGAAAGCGCCGCCAGTGCTCCACGATTTCGAGCTCGTCCCACGCCGCCCGGCGGATGCCGTGCGCGCCGAGCTCCAGGATCGTCGCGCCCGGCAGCGCGGTCAGGATCGGCGAGTGGGTGGCGATGATCACCTGGGCGTCGTCCGCCCGCAGGGCGTCGAGCCGGGCGAGCAGGCCCAGCGTCGAGGTGAAGGAGAGCGGCGCCTCCGGCTCGTCCATCAGATAGAAGCCGTAGCCGTGGAACTTGCGGTCGAGCAGCTCCAGGAAGCCCTCGCCATGGCTGCGTTCGTGCAGGTCGTGGTCCAGGGAGCCGGGCAGGTTCTCCAGGTAGGTGTAGAGCCCGTGCGTGGTCTCCGCGCGCAGGAAGTATGCGTTGGCGGTGCGCCCCGGCGTCCGGACGACCTTGAGGAGGCCACCGAGGGGCGATTCCGTCGTACGGCTGCTGTGGCGCGCACTGCGGGAGCCGCCCTCGGCGTTGAGCCCGTGCGCCCCGGCCAGCGCCTCGATCACGGTGGACTTGCCGGAGCCGTTCTCGCCGACCAGGAAGGTGACCCCGGCGGGCAGGTTGAGGCCGTGTTCGAGCAGCGCCGCGACCGCCGGGATCGTCGCCCACCAGGCGGTGCGGTCGTAGTCGGCCCCGGGGTCGCGCTCCACGCGGCGGATGGGGCGGGCGGGCAGAACGATGCGCCTACTCCTCGTCGTCCTCGTCGTCGCGGGCCAGCCAGGTCGCGAAGCGCTCGATGGGCGTCTCGAACTCCGGGTTCTGGTCCACGAATGTGCGCAGCTGCTCCGCCACCCACTCCAGGGTCACGGACTCCTCGCCGCGCCGCTGGACCAGCTCTTCGATACCACGATCGGTGAAGTACATGACCGGATAATAGGGCGTGTCCCGTGGATCATGACGGCCGCCACCGGGCCCAGATTCCGCCTCGCGGCGCGGTGCGGACGGCCCGATACAACCCCGGTATCGGGCCGTCCGCCCCACCTGCGAGACTAAATCTGGACCTCGCTGGCGACTCGCCCTGATCCACGGGACACGCCCTGCGGCGCCGCCCCGCGGTCGGACCACGGGGCGGCGCCTCTCAGCGACGAGCTGTCACGGGCGGGGGAGGGCCGCCTCGATCAGGGCCGCCTGCTCGGCCTCGTGCATCTTGGCCGAGCCGACCGCCGGGGCGGCCGCGGCGGGGCGGGACACCCGGCGGAGGCGTACGCCCTCGAGGTGCTCCAGCAGGTTGAGCGCGACGAACGACCAGGCGCCCTGGTTGGCCGGCTCCTCCTGCACCCACGCGAAGTCCTCGGCGTTGGGGAACTGGTTGAGCACCGCCTTGAGCTCCTCGACCGGCAGCGGGTAGATCTGCTCCATGCGGATGATCGCCGTGTCGGTGATCCCGCGCTCGGCCCGGGCCTGGAACAGGTCGTAGTAGACCTTGCCCGAGCAGAGCAGGACCCGCTTGACCGCGCCCGCGTCCAGCGGCGTGCCGTTGATGCCGGCGTCGCCGAGGATCGGCTGGAACGAGCCGCTGGTGAAGTCGTTGACCGAGGACACCGCGAGGCGGTGACGCAGCAGCGACTTCGGGGAGAAGACGATCAGCGGCTTGCGCTTGCTGCTCAGGGCCTGCCGGCGCAGCAGGTGGAAGTAGTTCGCCGGCGTGGTCGGGTTGGCCACGCGCATGTTGTCCTGCGCGCAGAGCTGCAGGAAGCGCTCCGGGCGGCCGGACGAGTGGTCCGGGCCCTGGCCCTCCATGCCGTGCGGGAGCAGCAGGACCAGCGACGACGGCTGGCCCCACTTCGCCTCGCCGGAGGAGATGAACTCGTCGACGATCGACTGGGCGCCGTTGACGAAGTCGCCGAACTGGGCCTCCCAGAGGACCAGCGCCTCCTTGTTCTCCACCGAGTAGCCGTACTCGAAGCCCATTGCGGCGTACTCGCTGAGCAGCGAGTCGTGCACGAAGAACCGGGCGTTGCCGGTGGCGAGCGTGGAGAGCGGCAGGAAGTCGTCGCCGGTCTTGGCGTCGACGAGCGACGCGTGCCGCGAGACGAACGTGCCGCGGCGCGAGTCCTGGCCGGCGAGGCGGACGGTGACGCCCTGGTTGAGCAGCGAACCGAACGCGATGAGCTCGCCGAAGCCCCAGTCGATGCCGCCCTCGCTGGCCATCTTGGCGCGCCGGTCGAGCAGCTGCTGGACCCGCTTGTGCGGGGTGAAGCCCTCGGGCAGGTCGATGTGCGCCTGGCCGATCCGGGCCACGGTCTCCGCGTCGATCGCGGTCTCCACCACCGGCTCGGTCTCCTGCACGGCGACCCGCGCCCGCCGGCCGGAGGACGACGTGGTCGCGTCGCGGGTGGCCTTGAAGACCTGCTCCAGCTGGCCCTGATAGTCGCGCAGCTGCTCCTCCGCGTCCGCGACCGTGATGTCGCCGCGACCGATCAGCTCCTCGGTGTACGCCTTCCGGACGCTGCGCTTGTTGTCGATGATCGCGTACATCAGCGGGTTGGTCATCGACGGGTCGTCGCCCTCGTTGTGCCCGCGGCGGCGGTAGCAGACCAGGTCGATCACCACGTCCTTGTTGAACGCCTGGCGGTACTCGAAGGCCAGCTTGGCGACCCGGACGACGGCCTCGGGGTCGTCGCCGTTCACGTGGAAGATCGGCGCCTGGATCATGCGTGCCACGTCGGTCGAGTAGAGCGACGAGCGGCTGTACTCCGGGGCGGTGGTGAAACCGACCTGGTTGTTGACGACCACGTGGATCGTGCCGCCGGTGCGGTAACCGCGCAGCTGCGAGAGGTTGAGCGTCTCGGCGACCACGCCCTGGCCGGCGAACGCGGCGTCGCCGTGCACCAGCAGCGGCAGCACCGTGTAGCCGTGCAGGCCCAGGTCGAGGCGGTCCTGCTTGGCCCGCACGATGCCCTCGAGCACCGGGTCGACGGCCTCCAGGTGCGACGGGTTCGCGACCACGCTGACCGTGGTGGCGTTCTCCCCGTCGGGCGTGGTGTATTTGCCGGTCTGGCCCAGGTGGTACTTCACGTCACCCGAGCCGTGCGCCGACCGCGGGTCCATCTGACCCTCGAACTCGTTGAAGATCTTCTCGTACGGCTTGCCGACGATGTTCGCGAGCACGTTGAGCCGGCCGCGGTGGGCCATGCCGATGACCATCTCGTCCAGGCCGGCGTCGGCCGACGACTCGAGCACCGCGTCGAGCAGCGGGATCAGCGATTCGCCGCCCTCGAGCGAGAAGCGCTTCTGGCCCACGAACTTGGTCTGCAGGAAGGTCTCGAACGCCTCGGCCGCGTTGAGGCGGTTGAGGACGTGCTTCTGCTCCTGCTGGTCCGGCTTCGTGTACTTGATCTCGATGCGGTCCTGGATCCAGCGCCGCTCCTCGGGGCCCTGGATGTGCATGTACTCGATGCCGACCCGGCGGCAGTAGGTGTCGCGCAGCACGCCGAGCACGTCGCGCAGCTTCATCTTCTGCTTGCCGGCGAAGCCGCCGACCGGGAAGGTGCGGTCCAGGTCCCACAGGGTCAGGCCGTGCTGGAGCACGTCGAGGTCCGGGTGCCGCCGGATCTTGAACTCCAGCGGGTCGGTGTCGGCCATGAGGTGGCCGCGGACCCGGTAGGCGTGGATCAGCTCGACGACCCGGGCGGCCTTGTCGATCTGCCCCTCGGAGGTGCGGGCGACGTCGCGGACCCAGCGGACCGGCTCGTACGGGATCCGCAGCGACGTGAAGATCTCGTCGTAGAACTCGTGCTCGCCGAGCAGGAACTCGTGCATGGCCTTGAGGAACTCGCCGGACTGCGCGCCCTGGATGACCCGGTGGTCATAGGTGCTGGTCAGCGTCGAGACCTTGCTGACGCCGTGCTCGGTCAGGGTCTCGTCGGACATGCCGGAGTAGGGCGCGGGATACTCCATCGCGCCGACGCCGATGATCGCGCTCTGGCCGGTCATCAGCCGCGGGATGGAGTGCACCGTGCCGATGCCGCCGGGGTTGGTCAGCGAGATCGTGGTGCCGGCGTAGTCGTCCATGGTCAGCTCGTTGCGGCGGGCCCGGCGCACGATGTCCTCGTAGGCCTGCAGGAACTGCCGGAAGTCGAGCTGCTCGCACTTCTTGATCGACGGGACGACGAGCGAGCGCGAGCCGTCCTTCTTCTTCATGTCGATCGCGATGCCGAGGTTGATGTGCTCGGGCTGGACCAGCGCCGGCTTGCCGTCGACCTCGGCGAAGGAGTTGTTCATCTCCGGGTTCGCCATGACCGCGCGGACCAGGGCGTAGCCGATGATGTGGGTGAAGCTGACCTTGCCGCCGCGGCCGCGGGCGAGGTGATTGTTGATGACGATGCGGTTGTCGACCAGCAGCTTGGCCGGGACGGCGCGCACCGACGTGGCGGTCGGCACCTCCAGGGAGGCGTCCATGTTCTGCACGATGCGGGCGGCCACGCCGCGCAGCGTCGTGACC
>CAKUMG010000147.1 GCA_934667465.1 uncultured Actinoplanes sp.
CTGTAGTCCAGCGCCGCGGCGACGGCGGCCAGCGTGCCGCGCTCCTCCAGCTCGCGCAGGAACCGCAGCCGGCGGAGGTCCAGGTCAACCATGCGGGAATCCTAACGAATGCGGTACGGAAATCATCGCTGGTCCCGGACGGTGCGATGCCCGATCCTCGACGCCATGGGTCCACTCCTCTGCCTCGTCTCCGCGGCCTGCTTCGGCGCGATGGCGATCTTCGGCAAGTTCGCCTACGACGCGGGCGTCTCGCCGGGGACGCTGCTGCTCATCCGCTTCACCCTCGCCGCCGTGCTGCTGGGCGCACTGCTGCTCGCCCGCCCGGCCCTCCGCTCGCCCCTGCCCCGGGGCAGGGTGCTGGCCGTCGCGGCACTTCTGGGAGCGATCGGGTACGCGCTGCAGGCGAGCCTCTTCTTCGCGGCGCTGCAGCGGATGGACGCCTCCCTGCTCTCCCTGATCCTCTACACCTACCCGGCCCTCGTCACGGTCGTGGCAGCGCTGACCGGCCGCGACCGCCTGACCCGGGCGCGGGGAGTCGCGCTCGTGGCGGCGTCCGCGGGCACCCTGCTCGTGCTCCTGGGCGCCGGGGCGGTGGCCTTCGACCCGCTCGGGGCGCTGCTGGGCTTCGGCTCCGCTGTCGTCTACACCGCCTACATCCTCGTCTCGGACACCGTCGTGCACCGGATGACCCCGGTGCTCCTGGCAACGCTGGTCATGGCCGGTGCCGCGGTCACCCTCGCCCTGCGCGCGGCCCTCACCGGCGGCGCCGACCTGAGCTTCCGCCCCGCGGGCTGGTTCTGGCTGGCCTGCATCGCGCTCGTCTCCACCGTCGCGGCCATGCTGACCTTCTTCGCCGGCCTGCGCCGGACGGGCCCCGCGACGGCCGCGATCCTGTCCACCTTCGAACCCGTGGTCACCACCGCCCTGGCCGCCCTGACCCTCGGCGAGTTCCTGACCCCCGTCCAACTCGCCGGCGGTGCCCTCGTCCTCGCCTCCGTCGTCGTCCTCCAGCTGCGCCGCCCCGCACCCCTGCCCGTTCGCGAGGAACCGATCGGCGCCCCGGCTGGATCTCGCAGTTCGCCGTAGACTCGGATCGTCCAATGTGGTTCCCGGCGTGGGGGGTCTCGTGCGGCAAAGCCCCGTTCTGCTGGGAGTGGCAGCGCTCGTCGTCGCCGCGGCCCTGGCCATCTCCGGCAACATCGCCGTCAACTCGCTGGACGATCCGTTCGATCGAGCCGCCCTGATCTCCTGGTCAGCGACCGCGGCGTTCCTCCTGGCGGAGATCATGCTGTGGCTGGCTCACCGGCGGCAGCAGGCGGCCGGTACCCCCGACCCTGATCTCACCGACGTCGCGAAGCGGCTGGCGACGCGGGTGGAGGAGCAGTGGACGGAGGAAGAGCTGCGGCGGCTCCGCAACCATGCCGGCAAGATGCCGGTGCGCTGGGTCGCGGCGGACGCGGACCTGTTCCAGGCCTGGCCGGAAGTGGAACGGCGGGCTGTCCCGTCCAGGACGTGGGCGGCAGCGGCGGTCGATCTGGCCGGCTCGGGCGCCGCGCTCGTGGACGTTCTCGACAGGGTGCCGACCCGGCGGCTGGTGGTGCTCGGCGCGGGCGGCTCGGGTAAGTCGATTTTGCTGATCCGTCTGACGCTGGACCTGCTGGCACGACGTGGCGGCACCGAGCCCGTACCGGTGCTGCTGTCTTTGGCCTCCTGGGACCCGGCGCAGGGTCTCGAGGCCTGGATCGAGAACCGGCTGATCATCGATTACGGCCTCGGCGAGCGGCGGCGTCACGGGAGTCCCCGGAGCCTCGCCCACGCGCTGCTGAGAAAGAAGATGATCCTCCCCGTCCTCGACGGCCTGGACGAGATGACCGGGGCGCACCGGGCCCTGGCGATCCAGAGGATCGGTGCTGCCCTGCCGGACGAGGCTCTGGTCATCGCCGCTCGCGAGGACCATTATCGGGAGGCGGTGAACCCACCCGGCGGCAGGGCCCATCTCCTCGGTGCCGCCGGCATCGCACTGTGTCCGATGGACCTCGCGGCCGTCGCGGCATACCTGTCGGACCCGGCGGGCAGATCCGAGGTCGCCGGCCGATGGGACAAAGTCGTCTCCGCCTTCGGCACCCGTCCGCGGCCACCGGTGGCGCGGGTCCTGACCTCGCCGCTCATGGTGGCCCTGGCACAGGCCGCCTACAACCCTCGATTGGGAGAGCCCCTGCCACCGATCGATCCCGACGAGCTGCATCCTTCCGCGGGCGACCCGTCCGAGGTGGAGATCACGTATCGTCTGCTCGATCTGGCCGTCCCCACCGCCTACCGGTCGGCCACGGACGGGCAACCGAACTCGCGGTGGACCGCGGAACAGGCCGGACCCTGGCTGACCTTCCTCGCCCGGCACCTCGACGACCGCCACGGGGGAGAACCCGACATCGCCTGGTGGCGGCTCCGGGATGCCGCACCTCGATGGCTCGTGGCAGTGGGCACCGGGCTGATCGCCGCGGCGGCGTCCTGGGGCTGGCCCTTCGTGGGCAACGGCGTCGGGCTGCTGGTGGCGGTCCTGGTGGGCCTGCTGGTGCGGCGCCTGATCGGGTGGGCGAGACCGAGTCTGATGCGGGCCCTCCTCGGTGGTGTGCTCGGCGGCCTGGGCGGCGTGCTCCTGCCGTGGGCGGTGTTCGGGGCGGGCGCCGGCAACTCCCACCTGGGATCATTCGTGGGAGGAGGCTTCGTCCTCGGCATCGTCGTGGCCCCGCTGGGCCGGTTCCGAGCCGGGCTCGCGGGAGCCTTCGCCGGCGAGACGGCGCTCGCCTGCTACGAGTACGCGCACCTGTTCCTCGGCATCCGGGAGGGGCTGGGTTCCACCGGCCGGCACCTCATCAACGCACTGGGCCTCGGCGTCGTCGTCGCCGTCGCCGTGGTGGTGGCCGGCAGGCGCTCCCCGGCCCGGGCCATGCGCTGGTCCTGGCCGAGGTTCACCATGGGCCTGGCGACCGGCGGGATCTCGGGCCTCGTCGTCGGAGCGCAGGCCGGCACCGCCACGGGACTGGCGGCCGGCCTCGTGGTCGCGGCCGCCGGGTCGGCCTTCGGGATCCTGGGCTGGGCCGACGGAACGGACCTGAAACAGGCCGCCTCGCCCGGCGCCGTCCTGGCCCGCGACCGTGCCACGTTCCTCAAGAGCTTCCTCGTCCTCGGTCTCGCGGTGGGCGTCGGCACCGGGTTCCCCATCGCCCTCAGCCGCGGCGCCGCCGAAGGCCAGACCGACGGCCTCAGCATCGGGCTGCAGGTGGGCTGCGCGAACTTCATCGCGGCGGGGCTCGCCTTCGCCTTCATCCAGGCGTCCTGGGGATCCTTCATCCTGGCCCGCTGCTGGCTGGCAGTCACCCGGCGCCTCCCCTGGCGGCTGATGCCGTTCCTCGCCGACGCCCACGAACGCCAGCTCCTGCGGCAGGTCGGGGCGGTCTATCAGTTCCGGCACATCGACCTGCAACATCACCTCGCGAACAAGCCGCGCTCCTAGCGACGCGTCGTCGCGCGGGCGGCTTGTGTCGCTGCGGCACCATGGCCGGATGCCCCGGTGGAGCGCGACGGCCGCCGTCGTCGGCGGGTTGCTGGTGTGGACCGCGCTGGTGACGCCGTTGAGTGTCGCGGTCGGCGAGCAGTTCGCGTACTACGACCCGCAGACGGATCCGCAGCGGCTGCTGTATCACCGGGACCTGGCGGTGCACGTCTACACGGCCGGGCACTGGCTCGGGCAGCTCGTCGCGGCGCTGGCCGGCGTCCGGCTGGTCACCCGCGCCGAGGCGTACAGCCGCGCCACGGTCGTCCGGGCCGCCCTCGCCGGCGCGGTGCTCGGGCTCGCGACGGCCACGGTGGCGGTGCTCGCCGGCCTGCGCCCCATGCGGGCCCACGGGTATCCGAGTGTGGCACCCGACCCGACCATGCTGTCCGATGCCGCGGTGCTCTGGTGCCTGGTGGCGAGCCTGGCGTGCTTCCCGCTGTGGGCGGTCATCGGAGCGGGGATCGCCCGGCTGATCCGCGAACGCGCGTGGCTCGCCGCCGTCCTGGCGATCCTGGTGCAGCCCGCCACGCTCCTGCTGACGGTGGGACTGGCCGCGCCGCCGTCGAGCCACGCGTTCGCGGTGGCCACGATCGGCGACGCCGGCCCGGCCGCGCTGCTGATGCCGGCGATCCTGCTCGCCTGGACCGCGGTGGTCACCGCCGCGGCCGTCGTCGTGGGCCGGCGCCGCGCCGGCAGGGGCTGACACCAAAGGACACCAAGGACGCCGAGAAGGGCTCAGGTGAGCTCGCCGGCGAGCAGGTCCATCAGCAGGCCGTCGTGCCACGTGCCGTCCGCGCCGCGCTCGTAGCTGCGCAGAATGCCGACCGGGCGGAAGCCGGCCTTGGTGTAGCACCGGATCGCGGCGGCGTTGTCGGCGGCGGGGTCGATCACCAGGCGGTGGTGGCCCCGGTCGTCGATCAGGTGGCGCGCGACGGCGCGGACGGCGTCGGTGCCCAGGCCGCGGCCGTGGACCGCCGGGTCGAGATAGATGTCGATCCCGGCGTGCCGGTACTCGGGGTCCTGCTCCTCGCTCCACTGGATGGCCCCGACGACGCGGCCCTCGTGCAGGATCGCCAGGACCTGCGTGTCGGGGTCGGCGAGATCGGAGGTGACGGCGTCGGTCAGGCCGGCGTCGCCGCCCCAGCGCCGGGCCACCTCGGGGGCCGAGCGGATCTCGGCCAGCCTCGGCACGTCGTCGCCGGTCGCGGGGCGCAGGCGCACCAGCGCGCCCGGCAACTCACCGGTCCCCATGCGAGGACGGTAAAACAGCCTGCGGCCGCGGGCAAGAAGGACCGCCGCAGCGGGCCCGCGGGCGGAGACACCCGCGGGCCACACCGTTCAGGAGGGCGGGGGGTCGGCGAGGGGCCAGCCACCCGCCGCCAGGTGGGCGGAGACGCGTACGACGTCCTCCGCGTCCGCCTCGTGCAGCAGTGAGGTGCCGATCAGCGCCTCGATGTCCGCCGAAGTGATGGGGTCGGCCGGGTCCGTGGCCGCGAGGCCGATGGCGATCTTGCGGACCTCGTCCTCGGTGAGCTTGCGGCGCAGGACCCCGAGCAGGGCCACGTAGTCGCCGCGGGGGACGCCGGCCGGGTAGCCCGCGCGGAGCCAGCCGACCGCGCGGGTGAGGAAGTTGCTCGTGGCGTCGCTCATTTGTCGACCAGGGCCGGATAAATGTTGTCGAAGCTGATGGTCTTGCCCATGCCGCTCGCCACGATGTAGGTGATGCCCACCAGGACGGCGAGCAACACGATCGCGAAGAGCGCCCAGCCGAGGATCTTGCCGCCCGGGTGCGGCCGCGCACCCTCGTGAGAAGAAGCGGTGCCGCCGTCGCCCCAGGCGAGGGTGCGGACGCCGAGGGCGAAGAGCGCGGGCAGTCCCGCGCCGAGGACGAGGCCCGCGGCGAGGACCTGCCACGCGCCTTCCAGGGCGAATCCAAGATTGTTCATTCTCGTACGCCTCTCAGTGCGCGCTGCCGGCGCGGACGCGCCCGTCGGCCGGGGCGTCCTGCCACTCGTCGTTGACGTTGGTGTGGTCGACCGGGGTCCTCCGGGACCGCAGGTACATCGCGGTCGCGGCGGCCAGCAGGATCGCGAAGATCACGAGCGAGCCGGTCAGCCCGCCGCCGAGCAGGTGGCTGAGGAACCACATGAGCGCGCCGACCAGGCCGGCCGCGGGGAGCGTGATGAGCCACGCCGCGACCATGCGGCCGGCGACCCGCCAGCGGACCTGCGCGCCGGGCTTGCCGACGCCGGAGCCGAGGATCGAGCCGGTGGCGACGTGGGTGGTCGAGAGCGCGAAGCCGAGGTGACCGGAGGCCAGGATGACCGCGGCCGACGCCGACTCGGCCGCCATGCCCTGCGGCGGGGTGATTTCGACAAGACCCTTGCCCAGCGTACGGATGATCCGCCACCCGCCGAGGTAGGTGCCCAGCGCGATGGCGACCGCGCACGCCGCCTTCACCAGAACGGGATGCTCTCCGTGTCGTCCCAGCTGCCCGCGGCGATGAGCGCGAGCGTGATGACACCCATGGTCTTCTGGGCGTCGTTGGTGCCGTGGGCCAGCGACACCAGGGACGCGCTGCCGATCTGGCCCCAGCGGAAGCCGTTGTCGGTGAACCGGGCGGCGACACCGACGGTGATCCGGTAGATCAGCCAGGTGCCGGCGGCCGCGACGACACCGGCGATGACCGGGGACATCAGCGCGGGCAGGATCACCTTGCCCACGACGCCGTCGAGCTTGCTGCCGTCGCCGTTCCAGTTGACGCCGGCCCAGCCGAGCCCGGCGACGGTCGCGCCGACGAGCCCGCCGAACAGCGCGTGCGACGAGCTGGAGGGCAGGCCGAGCAGCCAGGTCAGCAGGTTCCAGACGATCCCGCCGACCAGGCCGGCGAGCACGATGAGCAGCAGGGCCGAGCCCCCGTCGGCGAGCAGGCCGGGGCGGGGTGCGCCGTCGGAGTCCTGGATCTTGACGACGGCGTTGGTGACGGTGAGCGCGACCTCGACGCTGAGGAACGCACCGATGAGGTTGAGGATGCCGGAGAGGGCCACCGCGACCTTGGGCCGCAGCGCCCCGGTCGCGATCGAGGCGGCCATGGCGTTGGCTGTGTCATGGAACCCGGTGAGGATTATTCAGGACGGTGGAGACCAAGACTGTGAGCTGCGGCTATGCGCAACTCAAGGTAGGTCCTGAATAACCCTCATTCGTGAAGTCGAACGCAAGGGCGGTGACGACCACGAGGGCGAGAATGACGGAGTCTCTGTCACATGCAGATGGTGTCCCTGCCAGGCAACCCCCACACCCGCCCGCGGATTTGTTGCCCGACTCGACGCCCCCGCGCCACCCAAGCGTCATGTTTATCGATCTCCCGGCCCCGCCACCAGGGAGATCTACTGTGCCGCGACCTCCCGAATCGCCGACGTGAGGATGCCGAGCCCCTCGCGCGCCTCCTCCTCGGTCAGGGTCAGCGGCGGCCCCATCCGCAGCACGTTGCCGTACAGGCCGCCCTTGCCGACCAGCAGCCCGCCCCGGCGGCAGGCGTCGAGGGCCCGGACCGCGGCGCCCGGGTCCGGCTCGGTGGTGCCGGGCCGGCAGAACTCGACGGCGATCATCAGCCCCCGGCCGCGGACCTCGGCGACTGCGGGGACCTCAGAGGCGACCGTACGCAGCCCCGAGAGCAGGATCTCGCCGGTGCGCAGGGCGTTGGCCTGCAGGTCGTGGCCGAGCACGTAGTCGAGCACCGCGTTGCCCGCGGCCGTCGACACCGGGTTGCCGCCGAACGTGGAGAAGCTGGTGGACGGGACCGCGTCGATCAGCTCGGCGCGGCCCGCGACGCCGGCCAGCGCGAAGCCGTTGCCGATCCCCTTCGCGAACGTGATCAGGTCGGGCTGCACGTCGTGTGCCTGATAGCCCCAGAAATGCCGGCCGGTGCGTCCCCACCCGGTCTGCACCTCGTCGGAGATGAGCAGGATGCCGTGGTTGCCGAGCTCCTTCTGCAGCGCGCCGAGCAGCCCGTCCGGCCCGCCGACGAACCCGCCGACGCCCTGCACCGGCTCGGCGATCAGCGCGGCGACGTCACCGGCCGTGGTGGTGGCGAGCACCTCGCGCAGGTCCTCGACCGACGCCTCGACCACTGCCGCGTCGTCGAGCCCCGCCATCCGGCCGCGCAGCCGGTCCGCGGACGGAAGCCAGCTCACCTGCAACGGACTGAGCCCGCTCGCGGACCAGCTCCGGTGCCCGGTGATCGCCATCGCGCCGAACGAGCGACCGTGGTAGCTGTTGCGTACGGCCAGGATTTGATTGCTTCTCCGGTGGTTGGTGGCGAAGAGCAGCGCCGCCTCGTTGGCCTCCGTGCCGGAGTTGCAGAAGAAGACCTTGGCGCCGGGGATGCCGGAGACGCGGGCGATCTTCTCGGCCAGCTCGACCTGCTGCCGGATCAGATAGAGCGTCGAGCTGTGTACGAGCCCGGTGGCGAGCTGGCGCTCGACGGCCTCGCGGATCTCGGGGAGGTCGTGCCCCACCATCGTCGTGAGCACGCCGCCGAAGAAGTCCAGATAGGTGCGGCCCGCGCTGTCGGTCACCCGCCGCCCCGACCCCGATACCAGCTCGATCGCGTCGTCGCCGTAGTAGGCGCCCACCCAGCTGGGCAGGACCGCGCGATGCCGTGCCAGCAGATCGTCGACCATGGATTACCTCCGGAGACAGTGAGAGCGACGGATCACCCCTTACTCAATCAGTTCGCGGACGACGCGGCAGCGTCGCGGACTGCGCCTGGATCGCCGGCGGCGCCTGCACACCGGGAGCATCGCGAGCGCACCTGCAACTCGTTCGACCGCACCCGAGCGATCCGGCGCGCCGCCGGCTGCGTGAGACGGTCGCCGCCCGGATGCCGTGATGGATTCCGGCGCCTGAACGGAGGCGGCCTGAGTAGGCTCACAGGCCCGCACGTTTCTGGAGGACTGACCATGGTCGAGGCCCCTTCCGCTGCCGGCGTCGTCACGGGGCGGCCGCTGGTGTGGCTGCGAGCCGAAGCGGTCGCCACGGGTCTGGCCGCGCTCGTCGTCTTCGGCACCACCGGGCAGCCGTGGTGGCTGGTGCCGGTGCTGTTCCTGGTGCCCGACCTGTTCATGCTCGGCTACCTCGCGGGGTCCCGGGTCGGCGCGTGGGCGTACAACCTCGCGCACTCGGCGCCGCTTCCGCTGGCGCTGCTGGGTGCCGGGTGGTGGTGGGACAATACGGCGCTGACCGTGGCCGGGGCGATGGGGCTGTTCCACATCGGGGTGGACCGGGCGCTGAAGTTCGGCCTGAAGTACGACCACGGCTTCGCCTTCACCCACCTGGGTACCGGGCAGCGGCACTGACGATCAGGCAGGCCGGATGTCGAGAAGCCCTGGCGCGGGGAACCCGGCGGGATCCTCCTCGACACCGACCCACTCGATGCCGCCGAGAAGCTGCCCGCGCTGCGGATCATCGATCGTGTAAAGGGACAGGCCGCCGTGAGAGCCCCGGACTCCGGCGTCGGCCCTCGTTGTCATTCCCGGACCACGATCGTGCTGGAAGTCGATGACGGGTACCCGCAGGCATCGACGACGACCACGTCGTCAGCCTGAGCCCGCAGGCGCTCGACGTCCGGGGAAGCGATGGCGAGCAGCGCATCGAGCACTTCCCGCTCGCGCTGCGTCAACGGCATCACATCCATGCCGGTCATCGTGCCACCGGCCCTCGGTGCCGGCATGCACAGCAGGGCATCGCGCGTGTCGAGCGCAGCCGGGCGCATCGCGTTCAGATGGTGAACAACTTCGGGCCGTACTGATTGGCATATACTCGAACACCTGTGCCAATCTGGCTCCCATGTTGGCGACCGTGCAGCAGCTCAGCGACGACGTGGCGCAGTGCGCTGCGGCGCCGCTGTGGCAGCTGCCCGACACCGACGTCGCCGCCTGCCTGCACGC